>CAJMOM010000001.1:0-41379 GCA_905215005.1 uncultured bacterium
AACTTCCTTAAACTCAGGCAGCTTCTCGGAGCAGATGCCCTGAGCGATCGGGCAGCGCGTGTGGAAACGGCAGCCGGTCGGCGGATCCAGCGGCGACGGCGGATCGCCAGCGAGGATAATGCGCTTGCGGGTCTTCTGGATATCAGGATCGGGAACCGGCACGGCAGACAGCAGCGACTGCGTGTACGGATGGTGGGGCTCGCTGTAGAGCGTCTTCCAGTCCGAAACCTCGACCATCTTACCCAGGTACATAACGGCAACGCGATCGGAGATGTGCTGCACGACGGACAGGTCGTGGGCGATAAACAGATATGCGGTACCGAACTTGTCCTGCAGTTCCTTGAGCAGGTTCAGAACCTGGGCCTGAATGGACACATCCAGAGCGGAAACCGGCTCGTCGCAGATAATCAGCTTGGGCTTCAGCGCAAATGCGCGGGCAATGCCGACACGCTGACGCTGACCGCCGGAGAACTCATGAGGATAACGGTTGATGTGCTCGGGGTTCAGTCCAACGACGTCGAGAAGCTCGCGGACGCGCTCAATGCGCTCCTCCTTGGTGCCCACGCCGTGAATGGTCATGGGCTCGGAGACGATCTCACCGATGGTCATACGAGGATTGAGCGAAGCATAAGGATCCTGGAAGATAAACTGCATCTCACGACGCATGTCCTTGATCTCATGCTTGCTCATCTCGGCAACATCTTTGCCCTGGAAGAACACCTTACCGGCAGTCGGCTTGGTCAGACGCATGATGGTGCGGCCCGTGGTGGACTTACCGCAACCAGACTCGCCGACCAGGCCAAAGGTCTCGCCCGGATAAATCTCGAACGAAATGTCATTCACAGCAGAGACGACACGCTTGGAGAAGCGCTTGGCGAACATGCCGGACTCAGCGGGGAACTCCTTAGAGAGGTGCTCGACCTTCAGCAACGGAGTACGCTCGTTGGTATCTGCCATTACGCCTCGCCTCCCTTCTTGGAATCCTTGCGCGTACGGGACGTCTCAGGAGCGTTCTTGAGAAACTCGGGGTCACCGGAGTAGTGGCACGCAGAGTAATGACCAGACTCGGTGACAACACGCTCGGGGCGCTGCTTGCGGCACTTATCGGTTGCATAGGGGCAACGAGGCGAGAACACGCAGCCCTCGGGCAGGTTCATGAGCGAAGGCGGGTTGCCGTGAATCGGCGTAAGCGGCTTCTTCTCATCGATGGCCTGCTCCGGGATGGAGCGGATCAGGCCCCAGGTATAGGGGTGACGGCTCTCGTAGAAGATTTCCTCAGCAGTACCGAACTCGACGGGACGACCGGCGTACATAACCATGATCTTGTCAGCCATATCGGCGACGACGCCCAGGTCATGGGTGATCATGATGATGGCGTTGCCGTTCTTCTCCTGCATTTCCTGCATAAGCTCAATAATCTGAGCCTGAATGGTAACGTCCAGGGCAGTCGTGGGCTCGTCGGCAATCAGAATATCGGGATCGCAGGCAAGAGCCATGGCAATCATGACGCGCTGACGCATACCGCCAGAGAACTGGTGCGGATACTCATTGACGCGCTTCTCGGGCTCGGGGATACCCACGAGGTCCAAAAGCTCGGTAGCGCGCTTGAGCGCCTCCTGCTTGGAGTAGCCACGGTGCAGACGAAGACCCTCGCCCACCTGCTTGCCGATCTTATAGACCGGGTTCAAGGAGGTCATAGGATCCTGGAAGATCATCGCGATATCGTTACCGCGAATGTGCTGCATCTCTTCCTCGGTCATCTCGAGGATAGAACGACCGCGATAGCGAACGTCGCCGCCCTCGATCTTTCCCGGAGGCATCGAGATAAGACCCATGATGGTCATGGCGGTCACGGACTTACCGGAGCCGGACTCACCGACGACGCCCAGGGTCTCGCCGCGATCGAGCGTGTAGGAGACACCATCGACAGCGCGAACAACGCCATCCTCGGTGTGGAAATACATCTTAAGGTCATCGACCTCGAGCAGATGCTGGCCCTCGGGAACCGGCTGGTCCTTCAGGTCCACATAGTTCTTGTTCTTCTTCATCCTTATGCGTCCTTCATCTTGACGTCGAGGGCGTCGCGCAGACCGTCACCCAGCAGGGTGAAGGCGAGCACCGTCGAGAGAATTGCCAGACCGGGCATGATCATCATCCAGGGAGCAGTCAGAAGATACTGCTGACCGTCCTGAATCATGGAGCCCCACGAAGGCGTAGGCGGAATAACGCCCATGCCGAGGAAGGACAGAGCGGACTCGGTCAGAATGGCGCCACCAATGTTCATGGTTGCGTAGACCACGATAGAGGCGACGGAGTTCGGGAAGATGTGACGCACGACGATACGAGCATCGGATGCACCCATCGCGCGCGCAGCGTCAACATAGTCGTTTTCCTTGACCGTCAGGATCGCGGATCGGAAGACGCGCGCAATCGAAGGCCAGCCGAGAATACCGATGGCGATAAAGACGTTCTGAAGACCACGGCCGATAACAGCGATCATGGCGACAACGAACAGCACGTACGGGAATGCCAGGAAGATATCCGCGCAGCGCATGATGATCGTATCCCAGATACCGCCGTAGAAACCGGCCAGAGCACCCATAACCAGACCGATCACCGTGGAGATCGCAGTGGCCATAATACCGACGGAAAGCGAAACACGTGCACCGTAGATAACGCGGACGAGAATGTCACGACCAAGGGCGTCGGTGCCAAACGGGTGCTCGGCACACGGAGCCAGCAGCGACGTCTCGGCCATGGTGGTCGAGTCGGAAGCCGTCGGCGAACCGAGCCAGGGCTTAGCCCACAGATCTGCGGTCAGGGCAACCACAACGACGATGATGATCCAGCAGACACCGATAACGGCGAGCTTGTTCTTGCGAAGACGCTTAAAAGCGTCGCCCCACAGCGTGCGGGACTTGGTGGGAGCAGAGGCGGCCTTGGTGGCGGTAGCCTGCTCCTGAGACTGAGAATCAGTTTCCTGCATGAGACGTACCTCCCTTAGGCCTTATCCGACGGACCGCCAAGGCGGATGCGCGGGTCGAGGAATGCATAGCTAATGTCGACGAGCAGGTTGATCACCATGACGACGACGACAATGAGCGTAACGCCGCCCATAACGATGGGCCAGTCACGCATGCTAATGGCGCGATAGACCTCATAGCCGATACCGGGCCAGTTAAAGACCGTCTCGGTCAGGATGGCGCCCGAAAGCATGCCGCCAAAGTCGACACCAATATAGGTAACGACGGGGATGAGTGCATTCTTAAGCGCGTGCTTGATGATGATCGCGCGATTGGAGAGACCCTTGGCCTTTGCCGTACGGATGTAATCCTGGTTCATGACGTCAAGCAGCTGCGAGCGCATAATGCGGGCGGCGTAAGCGGTCGAAACCGAAGCCAGCGTAATGGTCGGAAGCACATAGTGCATCCAATCCTGATACTGAGAGCTGGAACCGCCGGCACCCGAGATCGGCATGGAGAATGCACCGCCCGTGGCGTCCTTGAGAATGACGCCAAAGAACAGTTGCAGCAACATACCGAGCCAGAAGGCCGGGACGGCAACGAGGATCGACGTGGTGAGCGTTACCAAAATATCCCAGAAGGAATAACGCTTTACCGCCGAAATGATACCCGCACCGATACCCATGATTGCCTCGAGCACGATGGCGCACGCGGCAAGTTTGACCGTATACGGATACTTCTGGGCAAAGATTTCCGTAACCGGCAGCTTGCGCTGATACGAATTGCCCAGATCGCCATGAAGCAGGCCGTTCATGTAATACAAGTAACGGTCCACGAGCGACGTTTGAACGGGGTCGCCGTTCTCGTCAAGGATCGCGTTGCCGTCCTCGTCCGACTGGACCAGGTGATAGCGGACGCGAAGCTGAAGCTCCACCTCGGGGGACAGAGCCTTGTCTCCACCGATCAGCTTGATCGGATCTCCCGGCACGATATTCTGGAGGGCGAACAGAATCAGCGTAACGCCCAAAAATACCGGGATGAACTGAAGCACACGTTTAACGATGTACTTACCCATACCACTCCCCTATCTAGGGATTAACCTAAATGGGATGCCGATCGCCAGACCGGCATCCCAAAATTACCATCAGCCAGTTTACCCCAGGTTAGGGAGAACTGTATGTTTCCCATGAGGTCTACGTAAATACTTGACCCTCACGGAAGCTGCAAACTCTTAGGCGAGCTCAGCAGTACCCAGCTCGGCGTGCTTCTGCGGATCGACATAGAGGTGCTTGATGCGATCGGAGCCAACGATGGTGTGCGTGTAGAACATCACCGGGATGACCGGGCAGTCGGCAGCGACCATTGCGTCGGCCTCCTGCATCTTAGCGACGCGCTCGTCGTCGTCAACCGTGGTACGAGCCTCGTCGACCTTGGCGTCGAACTCGGGGTTGTTGTAACCGGAACGGTTGTCGCCACCGAGGGAGTCGGAGTGGAACAGCGGATACAGGAAGTTGTCCATGATCGGGTAGTCGGCAATCCAGCCCAGACGACCGAACTGATAGTTAAAGTTCTGATACTGCTCGAGCAGGGCAGACCACTCAGGGGTATCGGAGACAGCAGTAACGCCAACCTTGGCGAGGTCGCCGATGATGGACTCCATGATCTCCTTGTGGCCACCGTCCTGGTTGTAGGAAAGGGTCACGTTAATGCCACGATCGCCGTTAGCGTCAGCGGGAGCAACCTTGTCGAGGTACTCGTTAGCCTTGTCGACGTCGTAGGCGCAGAACTCCCATGCGCCCTCCTTGTAGCCATCGATGCCCGGAGGAACAATGCCGTCGGCGGGGGTACGGGTACCCTTGAAGATGGTCTTGCAGATGGCCTCACGGTTGATGGCCAGGGAGATACCCCTACGCAGGTCAGCGTTGTTGAACGGCTCGGCCGTGTTGTTGCAGGTCAGGTAGTAGGTGGAAGGCTCGGAGCCGAGCAGCATACGCTCGCCGTCACCCATGGTGTAGCCGTCCTTGGACACGCCGCGATCCTTCTTGGCGGCGTCGATCTGAGCAACGGGAACGTCGCAGACATCGAGGTTACCGGCCTGGAACTCCTTGTAAGCGGTCTCCATGTCCTTGATGACCTGGAAGTGGATGCCATCGATCTTGGCCTTGTCGCCATAGTAATCGTCGAACTTCTTGAGGTTGATCTCCTGACCATCCTCCCACTTGCCGTCCATCATGAACGGGCCGTTACCGACCGGTGCAAGATAGAAGCTCTTGGCATCGGACTCGGCGCACTCGGGAACCGGGGACAGAGCCGGGTGAGAAGCGACGAAGGGGAAGTCGGCGTAAGCGGAAGACAGCTTGACGACGAGGGTCTCATCGTCGGGGCAAGTAACACCGCTGAGCTCGGTGGCGTTACCGGCAAGCAGGTCGTCATAGCCCTCGACCATGGAAAGGTGATAGGAGACCTCAGAAGGGCCGTACTCGGTAGCGATGGCCGACTTGGTGTTGACCAGACGCTCCCAACCGAGCTTGAAGGACTTGGAGGTGACGTCATCACCGTTGTGGAACTTGGCCTTCTTGATCTTGAAGGTGAACTCGGTGGCGTCGTCGTTGGCCTCGAAGGACTCGCAAGCCAGCGGAACGATCTCGCCCTTCTCGGCGTCATAAGAGGTCAGAGCGTCAAAGAGCTGGTACTCGACCTGAGTGCCCTGGTCCTCCTGGACATTGTAGGGGTCGATGCAGACCGGGTTGTTGATGTAGAAGTTCAGCGTCGAACCGGACTCAGAACCGGAAGCGTCGCCGCCCTTCTTGCCGCATGCGGCAAGAAAAGCCATGGAGCTCGCAGCGAGGGTGCCGCCAACAAAGGCGCGACGACCCATAACGGGCTGGTGGAACATAGAATCAGCCATGCCATCCTCCTTATGAGATAGGACAAAGAAATGTTCAGTCGGACACATGTCGAGACAATCCGATCCGAACCATCAAAACGCCGCCCGTTGCTATGGCTGGTTATGCACAACAGGCCAACGTTTTGCAATACAGTAGCGCATTTTATGCACAAATTGGGCCTGATTCCGGTCAACGGTCAAGAATTTCTTTAGTTGGGCGAAGTATGTGGTGATATTTTTGACTCTGTTACAAATATGTAAACAAAAAAAGGGTCCCGCACTTGCGGAACCCTTTACAAGTACTTATGCGGCTCGTGATTAGTAGCCCACGATGCCCTGCGGGAAAAAGAACATGCACAGCACGACGCACACGGCAAACACGACAGCCATGATGACGGTCAGGCGGTCAAGGTTCTGCTCCATGACGCCTGTGGCAGAGCTGGAGTTATACAGCGAGCTAGCAATCATATCCGAAACGCCGGTACCCTTACCGGAATGCATCAGGACGAGAATCGTCAGCGCCACGGCAGAAACAGCCCAAACGACAAACAGAAGAATCTGAAACGGACCCATAGATAAGCTCCTTAATAGAACAATTCAAACTCCAGTACTGTACCACAATCCCTCGCTCAACCCTACCTGCCACTCGGGGACGGTGCGGAAATGGCAGAAATACCAAAAAGGGGGTTGCCCAAATATGGGCAACCCCCTGCAAGAAAACGCTTGGAGTTTTCTATTAGGCCTCGGTGGCGAGCACGCGGCCCGTCATCTCGGCGGAAGGCTCCAGACCAGCCATGGTGAGCATAGTCGGGGCGATATCGGAAAGACGACCGTCCTCGATACCGGTGAGCTGTGCCTTCTCATCAACGATGATGAACGGCACGCGGTTGGTGGTGTGAGCCGTGAACGGATGCTTGGAACCGTCGGAAGCAACGTCAAACATGTGATCGGCGTTGCCGTGGTCGGCGGTAATCAGCGCAAAGCCGCCCTTGGCGAGAATCGCCGGGACAACCTTGGACAGAGCGTCGTCAACAGCCTCGACGGCCTTAACGGCGGCGTCGAAGACACCGGTGTGACCAACCATGTCGCAATTCGCGAAGTTCACGATGTAGAAATCAGCGCGATCCTCGTTGATGGCAGCGACAAGCTTCTCGGTAACCTCGGGAGCGCTCATCTCGGGCTGCAGATCGTAGGTAGCGACCTTGGGGGAAGCGACGAGTACGCGCTCCTCGCCCTCCTTGGGCTCCTCGATGCCGCCGTTGAGGAAGAACGTCACGTGGGCGTACTTCTCGGTCTCGGCGGTGTGCAGCTGCTTCAGGCCATTGGCGGCGATAACGTCGGCCAGGACGTTCTCGGGGAACGTCTTGGGGAAGGCGACCTCGACGTCAAACGTCGGATCGTACTCAGTCATCGTCACAAAGTGCGAAAGCTTGATCTGCTCGCGCTCAAAGCCGTCGAACTCCTTGTCCGTGAACACGCGGGTCATCTGACGGGCGCGGTCGGGACGGAAGTTGAAGAAGATGGCCGCGTCGCCCTCGTGGATGCCCTCGTTGTGGGCAGCGAAGGGCTCGACGAACTCGTCGCCGCGCGGATCCTTCTCGTAGTAGGCCTTGATACCGGCAACGGGGTCGGTATCAGCATCGGACGCGTTGACCATGACGTCGTAGGCGCGCTGGATGCGCTCCCAACGATTATCGCGGTCCATGGCCCAATAACGGCCCGAGACGGTGGCAACGCGAGCGTCGCAACCGGTCTCCTCAGAAATCTTGGCCAGGAAGGCGCAGAACTCACTCATGTAACCGGCACCGGACTGCGGGTCAACGTCGCGGCCATCCATGAAGGCGTGGACGCGAACGGTCTTGACACCATGCTCGGCAGCCATCTTGACCAGAGCCTCGACGTGGTTCATGTGAGAATGAACACCGCCAGGGCTCATAAGGCCCATGAGGTGGAGAGTCTTGCCGTCAGCCTTGACGTCGTCCATAGCCTTGACGAAGACCTTGTTCTTGGCGATGGAGCCATCCTTGATGGCGTTGTTGATGCGCGAAAGCTCCTGGAACACGATGCGGCCGGCACCGATGTTGAGGTGACCCACCTCGGAGTTGCCCATCTGGCCATCGGGAAGGCCCACGTCCTCGCCCGAAGCACCGAGCGTGGTGTGAGGATACTTCTCGTACAGGCTATCAAGGAAGGGCGTCTTGGCAGCGGCGACGGCGTTCTCGCCATCGGCCGGAGCCAGGCCGCAGCCGTCCATGATGATCAGGAGTGCAGGAAGATGACGCTGTGCCATATGTCCTACTCGCCTGCCTTGACGACCATAGAGGCGAAGTCGGCAGCCTTGAGCGAAGCGCCGCCCACGAGGGCGCCGTCAACGTCGGGCTTGGCGACGAGCTCGGCGATGTTGCCGGGCTTGGCGGAACCACCGTACAGGACGCGGATGCCGTTAGCGAGCTCCTCGCCGAACATCTCCTTGAGGGTCTCACGGATAGCGCCGCAGACCTCCTGAGCGTCCTCGGCGGTAGCGGTCTTACCGGTGCCGATGGCCCAGATGGGCTCGTAGGCGACGACGACCTGCTTGGGGCAGGTGATCTCAAGACCAGCAAGGCCAGCCTTGACCTGGTTCACGACATGCTCGACATAGGTGCCAGCCTCGCGGACCTCGAGGGACTCGCCGCAGCAGAAGACGGGAACAAGACCGGCGGCAACGAGGGCCTTGGCCTTCTTGTTCTGGTCCTCGTCGGTCTCGTGGAAGTAGTCGCGACGCTCGGAGTGGCCGATGATGCAGCAGGTGCAGCCAGCAGACTTGAGCATGTCGCAAGAGGACTCACCGGTGAAGGCACCCTTGGCCTCCCAGTACACGTTCTGTGCACCGAGGGCAATGGGGGCAGCCTGAATACGGTCATGAACCGTGGTGATGTCGATGGTCGGAGGGCAGACGAGCACCTCGACGCCGGCCGGAACCTCGGGCAGAGCCTGAGCCAGCTCGTCGGCGAGCTTGGCGGCCTCGGCGACGTCGTTGTTCATCTTCCAGTTACCAGCGATAAGAAGGGTGCGATTAGGCATCGAGAAGCGCCTCCACTCCGGGCAGGGCCTTACCCTCGACGAGCTCCATGGAAGCGCCACCACCGGTGGAGATCCAGCTCATCTTGTCGGCCAGGTTGAACTTGTTGACAGCTGCGACAGAGTCGCCACCGCCGATGATCGAGGTGCAGTCGGCCTCGGCGACAGCCTCGGCGATAGCCTGGGTGCCGTGAGCGAAGTTGTCGAACTCGAAGACGCCCATGGGACCATTCCAGAACACAGTCTTGGCGCCCTTGACGGCCTCGGCGTAAAGCTCCTCGGTCTTGGGGCCGATGTCCATACCCTCACGATCGTCGGGGATAGCGTCGGAAGCGACAACCTCGGGGACAGCGTCCTCGCCAAAGTGATCGGCAACGCGGTTGTCGATGGGGAGCAGGATCTTGACGCCCTTCTCCTCGGCCTTCTTGAGCATCTCGCCAGCGCGCTCGACCCAGTCCTCTTCCTTGAGGGACTGACCGACGGACAGGCCCTGAGCCAGGAAGAAGGTGTAGGCCATACCGCCACCGATGATCAGGGTGTCAGCAGAGTCGATGAGGTGATCGAGAACGCCGATCTTGGAGGAAACCTTGGAACCGCCGACGATGGCGACGAAGGGGCGCTCGGGCTCGGCGAAGATGCCGGTCAGCGTGTCGACCTCCTTCTCGAGCAGGAAGCCGGCGACGGCAGGCAGGTAAGCAGCGGGGCCCACGACGGAACCCTGGGCGCGGTGAGCGGTGCCGAAGGCATCGAGAACGAAGACGTCACCATAGGAAGCGAGCTTCTTGGCGATCTCGGGATCGTTCTTCTTCTCACGCTTATCGAAGCGGACGTTCTCGAGAACGAGAACCTTGCCCGGCTCGACGGCGGCGACAGCCTCGGCAGCCTTCTCGCCGTAGGTGTCGGCAACAAAGGCAACGTCAAGACCAGAGAGCTCGGCGAGCTTCTTGGCGACGGGCTCGAGGGACAGCTCGGGCTGGAAGCCGGTGCCATCGGGACGGCCGAGGTGGCTCATGAGGATGACGCGAGCATTGTGCTCAACGAGATAGTTGATGGTGGGCAGGGCAGCCTTGATACGGGTGGTGTCGCCAACGACGCCATCCTTGATAGGCACGTTAAAGTCAACGCGGACGAGAACGCGCTTGCCGTCGACATCGATGTCGCGGACGGTCTTCTTGGTAAAGGCCATGTTTGCTTCTACCTTTCGTACGTGTCTGCCTCCCATTACGGCAGACGATTTCTTATAAAAAGGGCGCGACCCTAGGGTGTAAGCCCTATAAGGCCGCGCCCTTCTTTAGACGCTCAACGAGCTATTCGCTAAAAGCTAAATTAAGCAACGAACTTCTCGAAGTACTTGATGGTGCGGACCATCTGAGAGGTGTAGGAGTTCTCGTTGTCGTACCAAGAGGTGACCTGAACGAGGGTCTGGCCGTTGCCGAGGTCAGAGCACATGGTCTGAGTGGCGTCGAAGATGGAGCCGTGGGTCTCGCCGATGATGTCGGTGGAGACGATGTCGTCCTCGTTGTAACCGAAGGTCTCGGAGATGGTGGCAGCGTAGGCCTTCATAGCAGCGTTGACCTCGTCGACGGTGACCTTCTTGTCAACGACAGCGTAGAGGTTGGTGATGGAGCCGGTCGGCGTCGGGACGCGCTGGGCGGCACCGATGAGCTTACCGTTGAGCTCGGGGAGAACCAGGCCGATAGCCTTGGCAGCACCGGTGGTGTTGGGGACGATGTTGACGGCGCAGGCGCGGCTACGACGCTTGTTGCCCTTGCGCTGCGGGCCGTCGAGCGGCATCTGGTCGCCAGTCCAGGCGTGAATGGTGGTCATGATGCCGGACACGATGGGAGCGAAGTCGTTCAGACCCTTGGCCATCGGGGCGAGGCAGTTGGTGGTGCAGGAAGCAGCGGAGATGATGTTGTCCTCAGCGGTCAGCGTCTCGTGGTTGACGTTGTACACGATGGTGGGCAGATCGCTGCCGGCCGGAGCGGAGATGACGACCTTCTTGGCGCCAGCGTTGATGTGGGCCTGAGCCTTAGCCTTGCTGGTGTAGAAGCCGGTGCACTCGAGAACGACGTCGACGTCGAGGTCGCCCCAAGGCAGGTTGTTGGCGTCGGCCTCCTTGTAGATCTTGATCTCCTTGCCGTCAACGGTGATGGAATCCTCGCCAGCAACGACCTCGTGATCGCGAGCGTAGTTGCCCTGCGTGGAGTCGTACTTCAGCAGGTAAGCGAGCATATCGGGAGAGGTGAGGTCGTTGATAGCGACGATCTCGGAGCCCTCATGACCGAACATCTGACGGAAAGCCAGACGACCGATGCGACCGAAGCCGTTAATAGCAACCTTTACTGCCATTGTGTCTCCTTTCGTAAGGCCCCCGCGAGCTACAGCGCCCGCCGTTGAGGCCCACAAACTAACCACTCGCCTAATATACCTTTTTTTTGACTTGAATTTCACGAGAATGCTCGAAATTGAAAATCAAATTTACGTTAAAACGTTTTAAAGACTAAAATAGCAGTTAAATCCATATATAAGTCGATACTTTAACCTACCTGTTTGCTTCAATGAGCTTTTCAAGCCGTAAAACACGATGGTAGAGGGCTGACTTCGACAAGGGAGGGTCAGCCATCTCCCCCAAATCACGCAGTGACAGATCGGGGTAGCGCTCGCGCAGGTCGCAAAAGACCGCCAAGGCATCCGGAAGCGCATCGCGAAGGCCACGCTGCTCGAGCTCATCGATAAGCGCAAGCTGATGTTGGGCAGCGCCGGCGCTTCTGGTCTGGTTGGCGAGCTCGGCGTTCACGCGACGGTTCACATCGTTCTTAACCAACTTGACCGCGCGCGCCTCCTCAATCTCGGCAACGCTGCGCTTGGCACCAATCATCTTTAAAAGATGCTCGATTTCCTCGGCGCTCTTAATGTACACGGCATATGACCCCCGCCGAGCATTAACACGCGCATGGACCCCAATCTGCTCCAACAGATCGCAAAGTCCCTTGGCATATTGCTCGCCCTGCACCGCGATCTCCAAATGAAAATCGCCGCGTGGATCGGCCACGAAACCGCCCGCGATGAGCGCGCCGCGGATATAGGCAAGCCTGCAGCAAGGACGGGCAACGATATGTCGGGGCACGCCGGCGACAAGTCCTCCCCTACGGTCGAGGATGCCCAGCAGCACCAGAGCCTTATCCAGGTCTGGCTGATCAGGCAAGGTGATGAGGTAGTTTCGAACCTTATGCAATACAGATTTACGAACGGTGAACTCCGTTTTGAGCTTAAGGATGCGATGCGTCAGCGTGATCATCGTGCGCGCGACAGCTCCCGTCTCAGTCGCAACCGTCAAACGATACCGCCCAGAGCCGGTAAGCGAGAGCGTACCACTCACGCGCGTGAGGGCGGCAAGCGTCGACAAGTCGCAGTATTCACATTCGGGTTCGCAGCGCGCAAGCTCGTCGCGCACCTCGGCGGTAAACGACATGCAGGCCTATGCTTTCGTGTTGGCGCGCGACAGGTCGCGATGGGAAATGCTCACGTGATATTGGGCGCCTTCCAAATAACGTGCCGTGGCTTCGGCAATGGCAACGCTGCGGTGCTGGCCGCCTGTACAGCCGATGGCGATAGAAAGCTGCGGCTTGCCCTCCGCGATATAGCCCGGCATCACCGTATCGAGCAGCTGTGTCCAAGCCTTCCAAAACTCCTGCGTCTTGGGATGGTCCAGAACAAAATCGGAGACCTTTTTATCGAGACCGGTCATCGTGCGCATCTCGGGATCGTAGAACGGATTAGGCAGGAAGCGAACGTCGATCATAATGTCCGCCTCGACGGGCATGCCGTGCTTAAAGCCAAACGAGAACACGTGGACGTCCATGAGCTGCTGGTCGGACAGCTCGGAAAATGCCATACGTAGCTTGTTACGCAGCGCAGAGGTGCGCAGACGGCTCGTGTCGATAATCATATCGGCTCGGTCGCGCACGCCCTGAAGCTGAAGGCGCTCGCGCTGAATGGCATCGGCCGTAGTCTCCCCCGGCTTGGCAATGGGATGACGGCGGCGATTTTCGCTGTAGCGACGAATCAGCACCTCGTCAGAAGCCTCCAGGAACACGATGTCGCAGCTCATCTCGCGCTCTTCGAGCGCGGCGACAGCATCGAGCAACTCGTCAAACAGTCCCTGGCTACGCAAATCGCAGGTGACGGCGAGATGCCTGCCCACGCCCGTATTGATGCCGACGAGCTCGGCAAGCTGGGCGATGAGACGCGGAGGCAGGTTATCGATGCAAAAATAGCCCATGTCCTCGAACACGTGCATGGCCTGCGTGCGGCCCGATCCGGACATTCCGGTGATGATGACGATATCGGGGATGCGCTCCGAGCGCTCCGCCGCATCCATGGCATCTCCCTTTTGCATGTGCTGCCTCCCGAAAACAAGCGCGGGACCCAGCAACCCGGATCCCGCGCGGTCAATTGCCTATATTGAGTATACCGCCCCGAGCGGATACGAGGCCTGTCTTACGCCTCAAGCGCAGCCTTGAACCAACTCGTAATACTCGTGGGGTGCGTGATGGCGGTGCCGACGACAACGGCCCAGGCGCCAGCATCGATCGCGGCGCGAGCCTCCTCGGGCGTATGCACACGGCCCTCGCAAATGATGGGAAGGCCGGGGAATTCCTCAGTCGCCTGGCGCAGGAGCGGCAGATCGGGGCCGTCGGCCATGGTGCAATCGATAGCGGCAACACCATGAGACAGCGTGGTGGACACCAGGTCGAAGCCCATGTCGACAGCACGGCGAATGTCCTCGATGGTGGCACAATCCGCCATCAGGAGCACACCCTCCTCGTGCAGCGGGCGGAAGGTATCCTCGACCGTCTTGCCATCGGGGCGCGGACGATCGGTGGCGTCGATCGCCACGATATCGGCACCGGCAGCAACGCAGGCGCGAGCGTGACGCAGCGTCGGCGTGATGTAAACGCCCTCGTGCCCATCTTTCCACAGGCCGATGACGGGAACCTCACAGCGACCCTTAATGGCGGCAATGTCGGCAAGACCCTGGCAGCGAATGGCGGCGGCGCCGCCGAGCTCGCAAGCTCGAGACATTTGAGCCATGGTCTCGGGCGTACGAAGCGGCTCGCCCATATACGCCTGAACGCTCACGACGAGCTTGCCCTTCAGGGATTGAATCAAAGGATCGACGGTCATGTGCGACTCAACCTTTCTCAAAACAGCCTTCTGAGACACCGCACCTTGACGTTCAAACCGTCGCTCGCGTACCGAAGTACGCTTCGCTCCTCTTTCACGTCAATCTGCGGCACCTCAGAAGGCGCACTTGGTAGTTATGTTTACTTCAACGAGGCAAGAAGATGCTCAGCGGCACCGATGAGCGGAGCATCGCCCTCCAGAGAACCGATGAGGATCGGTGTGTTCTGAAGCGGATCGAGCGCCTGGCTGGCATAGCCCTCGTGCACCGAATCCTTCCACGTCTGCGAACGCCAATCGGGACCTTGGTGAATCACGCCGCCCGAAAGCACGATGACCTCAGGGTCCAGGATGTTAGCGAGCGAGCCCAAGCTGGCCCCCAGCGCAAAGCCGGCGTCATGGATGACCTCGGTCGCCTTTGCGTCGCCCGCACGGCACAGGTCGTTCACATCGCGACCGACCGAAGGACGGCTGGGGTCGACGCGGCCAAAACGCTCATCGTACATTCGACCAATGGAAGTGCCCGAAGCAACCGACTCCAGATGGCCGGAACGCCCGCAGGCGCAGGGAATGCCGGCGGCAGCCGAGCACTCGATGTGGCCCATATGGCCGGCAGCACCATGGAAGCCCTGCATCACGCGGCCGTTCTCGACATATGCGCCGCCGATGCCCGTACCGATGCCAAGACACAAGACGGAGAACTTGCCCTTGCCGACGCCCCAGTGGGCCTCGCCCAGAGCATGAGCCTGCACGTCGCCTACGACGGCAACGGGAAGACCGAGGTCCTCGCGCAGACGCGGCCCCAACTGAACGCCGGACCAGCCGGGCATGATCTCATTGGCATACGCGATGGCGCCCGTCTTGGGATCGACGACGCCGGCGGCACCGATACCGACGCCAAGGACCTCGACATCGGGATTCGCCTCGAGAGCAGCCTTGATGGACGCCTCGATACGCTGGAAGACGGCCTCGCCGCCCTCCTGGGCCTCGGTAGGAACCTCGGCCTCAAAAACGGGATGGGGCACACTACCGTCAGCCGGGTACTCCATGATGGCGGTCGCGATCTTAGTTCCGCCGATATCGACAGAGCAGACGTACTTGTTCTCCATGTCGCTCTCCTTAGGAGATAAAAAACAACTACAGGAAATGAAGGCGGTGTTATCGCCGCAACTTAGTAAAGGTTTCCCAGGTGCCCGAGGTTGGGGTGAAAGTGGTCGGGCGTTGCCCTAATGGGTCACGCCCGACCACTTGAGCCCCAAGATCGGGTGCCTGGGGAAGCTTTACAGGAGACCGTTGTCCTGGAGGACCTTCTTAATCGCCTCGACGTTCTCGCCGGTCATGGCCTTCACCGGGCGCGGCATGGTCGGGCTGTCGAAGATACCCATGAGGTTCATAGCGGTCTTGAAGGCGCCGACGCCACCGGCATAGCCCTGGACGCCCGAGGTGACATCCCAGATGTGCGAAATCTCGTTGAGGCGATCCTGCTCGGCCTTGACGGTAGCCCAGTCACCAGCCTGGGCGGCCTTCCACTGACGCACGTAGCCCTCGGGCTCAACGTTGGCGAGACCCGGGACGGAACCGTCGGCGCCACCGAGGTAGGCGCCGTCGACAACAACCTCGTGACCGGTGAGAATGCTCATCGGATGGCCGTTCTTCTCGTTCTCCTGAACGAGGTAGCGGAATGAGATGTCATCACCCGAGGAATCCTTGACGCCGGCCAGAACGCCCTCGGCGCCGAGCTTGGCAAGGAGCTTCCAGGGGAGCTTGGTGTGGACGCACACGGGGATGTCGTAGGCGAAGATGGGCAGGTCGAGTTCCTCATGCAGGATGCGGAAGTGCTCCTCGACCTCGGTCATGCCCTGCAGGGCATAGAACGGGCAGGTGGCGACAAGCGCATCGGCGCCCAGCTCCTGAGCGACCTTGCCGTGCTCGATCATGCGCTCGGTCTCGGTGTCGATGATGCCGACCAGAACGGGAACGCGGTGGTCGACGATACGGACGGCCTCGGCGATGATCTGACGGCGACGCTCGTCGGTGGAGAAGACGACCTCGCCCGAGGATCCCAAGAAGAACAGGCCATCGACGCCGGCATCGATCATGCGGTTGATGCTGCGCTCAAAGGAGGCAACGTCGAGCTGGTGGTCTTCGGTATCGGGAACAACGACGGGAGGGATAACGCCGGTGAATTTCTGAGTTGCCACAAGAATCTCCTTAGTTGTCTGGCAGGCGGCCCTATGCCACCCACTCTTGTTGGCAGTGTCCAGGCCGTCTAGGCCAAAGAACACGAGTAGAACGTTTGGTTAAAAAAGTCGACGGCTTCGTTTTCGAACGCATTGATGCGCTCGTGAGCGTATTTTGCATAGATGATATGCCTCCGGTCACACTCAAGACCGTTGAATACGGCAAACTGATCCTTGGGATCGCTCACGGTATCCATAAGCGATGTGCCCATGAGCACCGATCCGCGCACCCGAGACGACAGCGCCTCGAGGCCGCCAGGAAGCGGATTGGCAACCGCCGTGCAGGCGAGACCCCGCTCGTCCAGAGCAGAAACCGCCAGCGCGACTCCGCCGCCTAGACCCTCGCCCCATGCAAAGATGCGGTCGGTGTCCATGCCATCAAGATTGCGCGCGACCTTCGCCAACGCGCAGCCCCAACGGACGCGCTCGACAAAAGCGGGCGAAGCAATTCCCCGCTGCAGGTCGTCCGCACCAGCAACATCGTCATCCAGAGCGAGGACGGCATACCCCATGGCGGCAAACCTCGTCATGTGATGCCAGCCGCGCGCAGGCCGATCGATGTCGTGGAACATCAGGCACAGCGGCACGAGCTCGGATGCCCGAGCGCGACCGGCGGGCTCGATCAAACGTGCGTGGACCACATCGCCACCAAGCTCAAAGGAAACCTCGGAGTAGCGGGCATACGGATTGGCGAAATCAATCGCCGTAATGGCCAGACCTTGAATTTCAAGATCCAAAGCACATGCCTCAAAATCAGAAACATCTGCCTGAACATCACCGTGCCAGTCCCGATATTCAGCGAGCCTTGACGAAACCGTCCCAGGAATCCCCGCAAGCTCGGAGACAATCAGCCCATCGACATTGCTCTCGCACTTAGACATGAGCCTCCCCTCCCTTGCAGAAAAACGGAATGATCAGATCGTCAAAATCCTGAATCTCCTCGTGGCCAAAGCCTTCAAAGAACTCATGACGCTTTTCACAGGTCAGGTTGTTATAGACCGCAAACTGCGTCGCTGGCGGACAGACAATATCGGCTGTGCCTGTGCCAAACAGCACAGGGCATTTGACCATGGGGGCAAAGTTCTTGGAATCGAAGTACGCCAGCTTGGCATAGGCTTCGTCAATACGAGTCGAGTCCTCGTCAAACCAGCGAGACCAATAGCGCAGGCCCTCGTAGGCAATGTCGTCGGCATCCAAATCCCAGACCAGGCGGAAATCTGACAGGAAGGGATAGAGGATGGCGGCACGATTGATAAGCTCGCTGTTAAGCGCACAGGTCGCAATGCCCAAACCGCCGCCCTGCGACGCGCCGTTCACAAACACACGCGCAAGATCGATGCCCTCGAGCTCGCGAACGATGCGGCACAGGATGCGAATATCTTGGTGCAAGCGGACATAGTAGAGGTTGGCCGGGTCGCCGTCGATACCGGCGACGATATGACCGGCAACCGTTGTGCCCTCAAATCCACCAATGTCCTCAGAGGGACCTCCTTGGCCGGGGCAGTCGAGGGCGATGAGTGCCATGCCCATGCCCGCAAACGACGCCTGCTCAAACCAGCTGCGGCTTGCACCCGGATACCCATGGAACTGAAGTACCAATGGCACGGGCTCGTCCGAGACAGGTTTAAGGTACTTGGCATGCAGGCGCGCGCCACACATGCCGGTATACCAGAGGTCGAAAAGCTGGCAGGTCGCGGCATCGGCGACCGATGCCGTCTCGATCTCATAGTCAAGCCCGACGGCGTCGGCCTCGGCCATGCGATCCTTCCAAAAGAGATCGAAATCTGATGGACGGGGCATGGCGCCTCGGTATTCACCAAATTGATGTTGTAGCTCCTGAGCACTTGGCATGGCTCGTGAACCCAACCTTTCGAAATCGCAACGGAGGTGCGCCCGGCAAGGGAACCGGGCGCACGGGAGGGAAAGCGAGGCTACTCGCCGAGCTTGGGATGCAGCAGCGACGGCGCAGCGCCGAGCAGCATCTTGGTGTAGGGGTCCTGGGGGTGCTGGAAGACCTGCTTGGCCTCGCCCTGCTCGACGATCCTGCCGCCATTCATAACGATGATGTCGTCAGAGATATAGCGGACCGTCTGGATGTCATGGCTGATGAACACCATGGCCAGGCCGAGCTCCTTCTTAAGGTCGGTCAACAGGTTCAGAATCTGTGCGCGGACCGAAACGTCCAGAGCCGAGGTGGGCTCGTCGGCGATGATGGCATCGGGGTTCAGCGACAGGGCACGGGCAATTGCGACGCGCTGACGCTGGCCGCCCGAAAGCTGACCGGGAAGAACCTCGGCGGCGGAGCTGGGCAGACCGGTGAGCTCCAGGAGCTCCTTGACGCGCTTCTCCTGCTCGGCCTCGGTACCCAGGTTGTGGACGCGCATGGGGTCGAGCAGCTGCTCGCGAACGACCATGCGGGGGTTGAGCGCCGTGGCCGGGTTCTGGAACACGACCGAGATGACGCGACCCATGTGGCGACGGTCCTCGGCGGTACGTTTGGTAACGTCCTTGCCCTTAAAGTAGACTTTGCCGCTCGTAGGGGCCTGCAGGCCGCACATGACGTTGGCGGTGGTGGACTTACCGCAACCGGACTCGCCGACGATGCCGATCGTCTGACCGGGCATGAGCTTAATCGTTACACCCTGGACGGCGTGAACCAGGTTGGGGTGCAGAATCGAGCCGGTACGGGTCCTAAAGGTGACGTGGACGTCATCAAGGAAGATGATCGGCTCGACGCCGTTGACTGCGGTCTCGCTCATCTACATCACCTCCGCGTGAGGGGTCAAACCATTTGCCTTGAGCACCTCGTCGGGGAGCTCGGAATAGAAGTGCTCGGTGCCGGGCACGCGCTTGAAGACCGGACGGGTGTCCAGGCCAATACGCGGATGGCTCGAGCGGGGCGCGAAGCGATCGCCCTTGGGGAAATCGCGCGGGCTCGGAACGGCGCCGGGCACCTGGTGCAGGCGACCCGAACCGCTCTCGATGGACAGAACGGAACCCAGAAGACCGCGGGTGTACTCGTGGATCGGGTTGGTGAGCAGCTCCTTGGTGGGTGCCTGCTCGATAACCTGGCCAGCGTACATAACCGTGATGTTATGGGCAACCTCGGCGACCAGAGCCAGGTCATGCGAAACGAAAATCATGGCAAAGCCGAGCTTGGCCTGAAGATCGTTGAGCAGCTTGATGACCTGCTTCTGGACGGTAACGTCCAGAGCGGTCGTGGGCTCGTCGCAGATGACCAGCTTGGGGTCGCGGGTAAGGGCCATAGCGATCAGGACACGCTGACGCTGGCCGCCGGAAAGCTCGTGCGGATAGCTCTCGAGCGTGCGCTTGGGATCGAGGCCGACGAGCTCCAGGAGCTCCTCGGCGCTGCGGGTTCCGCCGCGCTTGGTGAGCTGCTTCATCTGGGCAGAGATGAGCATAGAAGGGTTGAGCGAGGACAGGGCGTCCTGATAGACCATGGCGATATCGGTACCGCGCAGGCCGAACCACTCCTTCTTGCTCATCTTGAGTAGGTCACGGCCCTCCCAGAGAACCTCGCCGGAAAGATGCTCGTCATCGTCGGTCAGGCCCATGATGGCCAGCGTGGTGATGGACTTACCGCAACCGGACTCGCCCACCAGGCCCATGGTCTGACCAGGACGGACGTCAAAGTTGACATGGTCGACGACGTTGATATCACCGTGATGCTCAAACTGGATGCAGAAGTCACGGACCGAGAGAATCGGTTCGACAGACTCATCGGGCACATGGCGATCGTCACGCTTGAGCTCGACATCGCGCAGGGCGCCAAGGCGAGCGGAGAGGGACTGGGCCTGCTCCTTGTAGGCGCGAACGGGATCGGAGACCAGCAGATCGGCCTCGCGACGCTTGGAGGAATCGGTAGGATCCAGGGCGGCGGAGGGAGCAGCGGCCATGGCGTCGGTAATGCCCTCGGAGAGGATGTTGAGCGCCAGGCAGGTGATCATGATGGCCAGGCCAGGGAACAGCGCCTGCCACCAACGGCCGGCGAGCACGCCGCCGCGGGCGTCGGCGAGAATGTTGCCCCAGGTAGCGGTGGGCTCCTGGATACCAGCGCCGATGAAGGTCAGCGAGGCCTCGAAGATGATGGCGTCGGCGACCAGGGTAACGGTGAAGACCATGATCGGGGCGATGCAGTTACGCAGAACATGCTTGATCAAAATCCACGGAGCCTTGGCGCCGGAAACGATGACCGCGCGGACATAGTCCTCGCCGTACTCGGACACGATATTGGCGCGTACGATACGGGCAATCTGCGGAGTGTACATAAAGCCGATGGCGAAGATGATCGACGGCACGGAGTTGCCCAGGATGGAGACGAAGACGGCCGCGAGGGCGATGCCCGGGATGGACATGATGATGTCCAGGATACGCATGATCGTCTCGGAGACGGCCTTGCGCGAAACCGCTGCAAGGGCGCCCACGACCGAGCCGCAGACCAGAGCCATGGCAGTGGCGCCAAAGCCGATGATCAGCGAGTAACGACCACCGTAGAGCATACGCGACAGAATGTCGCGACCCTTATCGTCGGTACCGAAGATAAATCCGTTGCCGGGAGCCTGGCGAGCCGTAAAGATCTCGACCGGGCTATAGGGGGCAAGAAGGGGCGCCAGAATCGCAGTCAGGGCGACCAGCACCAGCACGACGGCGGCAATCTTAGAAGACAGCGTCATCTTCTTCCAGCCACCGAGCTTGAGCCCCTTGGAGGCAGCCTTCTCGAGCTGCTCGGTTTGCTTCTCTCGAATCTTTACCATAATCTACACCGTCCTGATGCGCGGGTTGATGAGCAGGTAGAGCATGTCAACCACGATGTTGATGATGATGAAGGCAAGAGCAACGACGATGACGACGCCCTGAACCAGGTTCGCCTCGTTGCCCTGAACGCCCTGCAGAATCGCGGTGCCCATGCCGGGGAGGTTGAAGATAACCTCGATGACGACGGCGCCGCCCATGAGGTAACCGATCTTAAGACCGAGGGTGGTGACCGGGGTGATCAGCGCATTGCGAAGAACGTTGATGCCGACGACGACCTTCTCGGGAACGCCGGCGCCGCGAGCCATACGGACATAATCCTTATCGAGCTCCTCGACCATGGCGGTACGCACGATACGAGTCATCTGGCCCGTCAGCGGAAATGCCAAGGCGATAGCGGGCATGATCATACGTCCCAGATAGCCAACCGGATTCGTGGTGAAGTGAGGCAGAGCACCGGACGCCGGGAGCACCTTAAGGTAGGAAGAGAACAGCAGAATCAACAGAACGGCAAGCCAGAACGACGGGGTTGCCAAGCCGGCGATGGAAAAGACGCGGATCACTTGGTCCGGCCATTTGTCGCGATACAGTGCCGCGATGACGCCGAGCAAAAACGAAACGACCGCACCGATGGCAAGACCGATGAAGGTCAGCTGCATCGTGACGGGCAGGGCCGTGGAGATGCGCTTGGCAACGGAGTTGCGAGCAGCACCATAGGTGCCCATGTCGCCATGGATCAGATCGCCCATATAGCGCACGTAGCGCACGGGCCAGGGGTCGTCCAGACCATACTTCTCATGGTACTCGGCGACCGCCTCGGGCGAGGCACCGTCACCCAACGCCGTGTAGGCGGGGTCGGTCTTGGAGAACGACATAAGGAAGAACACCAGGACGGTGACGCCCAATGCCATGATCGGCAGCGCCACAAGACGCCTTCCAATCAAACGTAGCAAGTTGTTCACGTTCTCTCCCCTTTCTTTTGTCGGTAGGACCAACTGGTATATGAGTACGGATACTCATTACAAGACCCGAGCGACATCGTTGCCGCCCGGGTCTTTGTTTCAACTATGAGGATACGGTCCCAACGACCGACATCCTGCATACAGACTCAAGCGAGTCTTACGCCTTGACGGTCGCAACGCCCCTGAAGGACATGCTCGTCGTGCCGATGCCCTTGAAGCCATCGAGGGCCTCGCCGTTGGGCGCAGTGGACGGATCGTCCCAGGAAGCGGAGACGGTCTTGACGTGGACAACGGGGTACAGAACGGCGTTGTCGGCAATGATGTCGAAGCACTCGTTCCACTTCTTCTGCTGCTCGTCGCCCTCGGCGGCAAGAGCCTCGTCCATGAGACCGTGGAGCTTCTGCCACTCAGCGGACTCCTTCCACGGGCAACGGGTCTGCATCCAGACGTTGTCGCCGTACCACCAGTTGAGCAGCAGGTCGGGGTCGGCGCCGAAGCAGGAAGGATCGCCAGGGGCAAGGAGGATATCGTAGGCCTCGCCGCCGTCGATGGCAGCGTAGGTGGCCGGCGAGGTATCGGTCTGGATGGTCACATCGAAACCGAGAGCGTCGAGGTCGTTCTTGACCTGGGCGGCCATGCCCTTAATCTGCTCGTTGTCGGTGGTGCGCAGGGTGATAGCGCCCGGGGTGATGCCAGACTCCTCGATGAGCTTCTTAGCCTTCTTGGCGTCGGTCTTGTACACCGTGGAAGCCTCATGATAGTTGGTGAAGCTCTTGGGCAGGTAGCAGCTGGCAGCGGTGGCAAGGCCGGCGAAGGTGTTACTGACCATCTTCTCGGTGTCGAGCGCATACATGACAGCCTGACGGACCTTGACGTTGTTCCAAGGCTCCTTGGCGACGTTGAACATGATGAAGCGGGTGCCGAAACCCTGAACGTTATCGATCTTGCAGCCGGCGCTCTCGAGCTGGTCGACGGCGTCAGCGGTAACGAGCTCCATAACGAGCGTGGAGCCCTCCTGCTGAGCGGTAACGCGAGCGGTGGGGTCGGTCAAGATGCTGTACTGGATCTTCTTATCCTCGGCAGCATACTCACCGTTGTACTCGGGGTTGGGAACCAGGGTGATCTCGGTATCGGAAATAGAGTCGTACATCCAGGGGCCGGAACCGATCGGCTGCTTGGCGCGATCCTCCTCGGTCTGGGTGGCCGGGGTAACGCGGACGATGGCAAGACGATCCTTGAGCAGGGAGAAGTTGGGGACCTTGGTCTTGACCGTCACGGTGCTGGCGTCCTTGGCCTCGATGGACTCGAAAGGCTGGAAGAACGGAGCATAGGTAGCGGAAGCTGCGCAAGCGGTGTAGGAGGCAACGACATCGTCAGCGGTGACCTCGGTGCCATCGGAGAACTTGGCGCCCTTGCGGATGGTGACCTCGAAAGTGGTGTCGTCCACAGACTTGGGATCGTCGGTGGCGAGCTCGTTGAAGGTGCTGTAGTCGTGGTAATCGATGCCGTAGAGGCCCTCGACGACGTGCCAGTTAGCACCCAGGCCCACAGCGGAGCCGGTGCTGGCGGGATCGAAGCTGGACGGAGCGTAAGCGGAACCAGCGGTGATCACGCCGCCGCCACGGTTGGCGGAATCGGTGGAACCGGAAGCGGAACCCTCGTCGCTAGAGCTGCCACCGCAGCCGGTGAGACCAAGCCCTGCGACAGCAGCGACGCTGCCGGTGAGGCCGAGGAACGAACGCCTGGACATACCCTTGTTGATGATGGCCATGTCTTCTCCTATCAATAGAGAATCTTACTCGGGAGCACCTAGACTTGCCCCCGCGCAACTTGCGGACGATATATACCTTACCTACCGACGAACCCAACTGAGGTGCCGCGCTCGGCGACCGATACATACATACGCTTGAACGGTATTTACTACCGTTCACCGAATTCGTTGACAAACGATTCGCCAGACAGTATGTATCGGCGAGGTGAGATATCAGTCTTCGTCAACCCGCAGGATAGCAGGGTTTTCGCTTGGGTTAGTCAAACGTTTTAGCGTTAATAAAACCCGAAACCAGCAGGCAATCATGGCGAAATAAATGGTTGAAAATCGCGCAATCATGTATATCAGTTGTTTAGGCTCGTGTTTAGCTATCAGAATGGCCAGCCGCCGCCTCGGCGCGCTCGGCATTCCATGCAACGAGCGCCTCGTGGACCGCCTTGGCAACATCGGCAGGTATGCCGCGAACTTCCGCGATCTCTTGCTCGCTCGCCGCGCGCAAACGCTTCATCGAGCCAAAATGGCGCATAAGGGCACGTTTTCTGGTGGGTCCCACGCCTGGAACGTCATCGAGTACCGAAACCGTCATGGCTTTATCGCGCAACTCACGATGGAATGTAATTGCAAAACGGTGCGACTCATCGCGTACCTGTTTAATTAGATAGAGCGACGCAGACCCGGTCGGCAGCACGACAGGAGTCTCGTCCCAAGGCACAAAAACTTCCTCGTCGGCCTTCGCCAAGCCACAAACTGGTATATCGAGCCCAAGAGCCTCAAGTTGCTTGATCGCAGCGGTCAATTGCGGCTTACCGCCATCGACAACGAGCAAATCGGGGCGAGATCCAAAGCGCTCGTCGGCCATACGCTCGGGAGCATAGCGTCGTCCCAAAACCTCGGACATCGACACGAAGTCGTTTGCCTCGTCCAATTCGGCCTGAATTTTAAAACGACGGTACTGGCTCTTGTCGGCGCGCCCGTTTGTAAACACCACCATCGAGGCGACGGTAAAGGTTCCGTGCAGCGTCGAGATATCGAAGCACTCGATACGCATCGGCGGCGCCGGCAGCGCCAGCGCGCTTTCGAGCTCTAGGAGCGCCTGATTGGTGCGGTCGTCAGCGTACCCCGTTCGCATCATGTAGCGCATGAGGGCATGGCGCGCGTTTTTGGATGCTATATCGAGCAGACGGTGCTTTTCGCCACGCTGCGGCCTATGGAGATGGCAGGAACGCTCACGCTTGCCCGCAAGCCACTCCCCCAGCGCCTCCGCATCCTCAAGCTCGACAGAGAGGTTTATCTCAGCTGGAATATCAGCCGTCTCGTCGTAATAGCGCTTAAGAAAGCCCGACTGGAGCTCTTCCTCGTCAACATCAAGACCCTTGTCGAGAATGAACTCGCAGGTGCGAACTGTTCGGCCCTCGCGAACGACGAAGACGCAAGCGGCGGAGATGGTCTCCTCGCGATAGAAACCGATGACATCGATATCGACACTGGAGGGAAAAACGACTTGCTGACGGTCGTCCAGACCCCTGATGACCTCCAAACGACGTTTGACGCGGGCAGCGCGCTCAAAGTCGAGCGCCTCGGCGGCATCCGTCATCTCGGAGGTCAGCTCATCGACGACATCCTTGCGATGGCCCGACAAAAAGCGCTCGACACGCTTGACGTTCTTGGCATAGTCTGCCGGGGAAATCGCGCCGACACACGCACCCGGGCCGCGCCCGACATGGTAGTCAAAGCAGGGACGCCCGTTTTGCGCGCAAATCATATTGACGATGTCTTCCTCGCCCTTGTGGGACTCGACGATACGACGACAACGACGCCACTCCGCACAAGAAGCCGAGCAGATCGGAATCACCTTGCGCAGCGTATCAATGGTCTCACGCGCCGCGCGGCTGTCTGTATAGGGACCAAAATAACGCGTTCCCGGCTTATGGCGCTCACGCGTATATTTGATAGCTGGGAACAGATCGCTCTTGGTGATAGCGATAAAGGGATAGCTCTTGTCGTCCTTAAGGTCCACATTAAAGTACGGATGGTACTGACCAATCAAATTGCGTTCGAGCACCAACGCCTCATGCTCGGTCTCCACCACGATATAGTCAAAGCTCGCCACCAGCTGCATCATCAGCGGGATCTTTTGACGCTCATCCTGCAGTGTCACGTATTGACGCATGCGGGCGCGCAGGTTTTTCGCCTTGCCCACGTAGATGACATCGCCCTTGGCATCCTTCCAAAGGTAGCATCCGGGCTGTGTGGGAACGCGCGAAACCTGCTCGGCAAGCGTTGGAATGTTGTCGTGACCGGCCACGTGCACCTACCTGCGACGAAGCAGCGCCGAGACCTCGGGCATCTTAAGGACGACGGCAAGGCCAAAGGTAACAGCAAGCGAGACGACACCCGCAACGCAAACGTAGCCAAGAGTAATCAGAATCGAGCCGCCAAGTGCCCCGACAAAGTGTTCAAGCGCCCACATGACGCCGGCGCCCGCGGCAGCACCTAGGCCACCGAGCAAAAGGCCAAAGAAACCGCCATGTAGGATAGATTTGACCTGAAGGCCACGCAGGCGACGACGCAGCCACCACAGCGAACAGCCGACCAAGATCACGTAGTCGACGACATACGAAAGCGCGATTGCCGGCATACCGAAGCCCAGCACAACGCCAAACAGCAGAACCGAGCCGGCCTGGCCGATGGCGGAATACAGGCAATAGCGGCTATAGGGCTTCATGTCGAGCAAGGCAGAGAAGCTCTTCTGCATCAACACGACCACGCCGTAGAGCGGCAGCGAGAGCGCCAGGTAGACAAGGTACTCGGACACCAGCGTCACGCCGGATTCATCGAACTTGCCAGCACAGTAGATCATGTTGAGCGGACGCGCGAAGACAATCAGGTACAGCGCGAACGGAATCAGGAAGAACAGCATCTGGGCGACGCCACGCGAAATGCCCGTGCGAACGCTGTCGTAATCCTTCTCCTGTGCGTCGTGAGAGAGCTCGGTATAAAGCGCCGTCGAAAGCGAGGCGGCAATCAGCGCGTAGGGTAGCGTGTACCACAGGCGCGCATAGGCGATGACGGAAGGGCCAGTCTCGGGCTGGACCACCAGCGCGGCAGCGTTGGTGATAGAAGTCGAGACAAACATGCACACCGTGGCGAGCAGCGTCGGGATACCGAGCGCAATCGTCTGGCGCAGCGCGGGGTCCTTAAAGTCGATATGGATATGGGGATGCACGCCGTGCTTGCCGAGCGCGGGGATCTGACATGCCATCTGAACAAAGACACCGAGGGTCGTACCGGCCGCAATCAAGATGATGCCGGCGCGTTCGCCAAACTGTGCGGACACGGGCGCAAAACCCATAAAGCTCGCAATGACGATCACATTGTTGAGGACCGGGGCAAACGTCGACCAGAAGTAGTCGCGGTGTGCGTTGAGAACGCCCGAGAACACCGAGCCCAAACCATAAAACAGAATCTGGATGGCAAAGAAACGGAACATGAACGCAGCGGTATCCATGCTGCCGCCGTCACCCGAAAGGAACGATTGCGTCCAGATAAAGCCCGGGGCGAACACGGTCCCCAGCAACGAAATGCCACCCAGCACCAAAAGCAGAATGCCGAGCAGGTTGCCCACGTACTCGTTCGAGGCCTCGCGACCCTGCTCACGCCTCACGCCCATGTACACGGGCAAAAACGCCGTCACGAGCATGCCGCCCATCACGAGTTCGTAGAGCATATTGGGCAGGTTGTTGGCGACCTGATAGGAGGACGAGAGTAGCGACATGCCAATAGCGGCCGCCATTGCCCACGTTCGGATAAAACCGGTAACGCGAGACACGATGGTCAGGATGGTCATAAGCCCGGCGGAACGACCAACCGTGGAGTAGTCCGACGAGCCCATGTCGTCAGCGTCATCTCGCGACGAAGAAGCTTCGGATGAGGGCGTCTGAGGCGCAGATTCTTTTGCAAAATGAGCTCCGCACTTCAATTCTTCCTGCGGCATCGCTCAGTCCTCTCTCGTAATCGCGGCAACCGTCGCCCCGCAAAATGCAATTAAATCATCGGGTGCAAGCTCGAGCTGATAACCACGCTTGCCTCCCGAAATAAAAATGGTATCCCAAAGGACGCATGTCTCATCAATGAGCGTCCGGTAGCGTTTTTTCATGCCGACCGGGCTGCAGCCGCCGCGAACGTAGCCAGTCGCCGCAAGCAAATCCTTCACATGCATCATGGCCAAGGACTTCTCCCCCGCGGCACGCGCGGCGGACTTTAGATCGAGCTCGTCGGCAACAGGGATGCAGCACACGACATAGTCGTTGGACGGTGTCACGCAGACCAAAGTCTTAAATCCTTGACCGGGCTCCTCGCCAAGCTGCTCCGAAATCGCGACCCCCAGACCCACCGACTCATCACCATCGTCTTCGTACGTATGTAGAACATAGGAAATGCCGGCGCTTTCCAGCTCGCGCATCGCATTGGTTTTTGGCGTCTTTACAGCCTTTGCCATGACATATCCTTTCCCTCGCATTCGGACGTAAAGATTAAGTATATGTCCAATTCGGCTGCATACGTCACTTCGACACAGCAAGCGCCATCGAATCACAAGGAGTCGATGGCGCCCATAAACTGAATCGCCTATTTATTGAGCATCAAGTTGAGCCTGACGCTCCCGGTCACGCCTGAGCAACGGCGCCAAAAACTTGCCCGTATAACTCTGCGGACAGTCCGCAACCTGCTCCGGTGTGCCCGAAACCACAACGGTTCCGCCGCCGTTACCGCCCTCGGGACCCATATCGATCAGACGATCGGCAACCTTGATGACATCAAGGTTGTGCTCAATCACCAGTACCGTGTTGCCCGCATCGACCAAGCGCTGCAGCACATCGAGCAGCTGGCGGACGTCCTCAAAATGAAGGCCGGTCGTCGGCTCGTCCAAAATATAGAACGTCTTGCCCGTCTGGCGTCGATGAAGCTCCTTGGCGAGCTTCACACGCTGCGCCTCGCCGCCCGAGAGCGTCGTGGCGGGCTGGCCCAGGCTCACGTAGCCCAAGCCTACATCGTACAGTGTCTGGAGCTTTCGCTTGATCTGCGGGATATTCCCAAAGAAGGCCAGCGCCTCGGTGACACTCATTTCGAGCACGTCCGAGATGGTCTTGCCACGGTAGGTGACCTCGAGTGTCTCGCGGTTGTAGCGTTTACCGCCGCAAACTTCGCAGGGAACGTAGATATCGGGAAGGAAGTGCATCTCGATCTTGATCTGCCCGTCGCCCTTGCACGCCTCACAGCGCCCGCCACTCACATTAAAGGAGAAACGACCCGGCGAGTAGCCGCGCGCCTTCGACTCCGGCGTACTCGCAAACAGCGCGCGAAGATCATCCCACAGGCCGATATAGGTAGCAGGGTTGGAACGCGGCGTGCGGCCAATCGGCGACTGGTCGATATCGATAACCTTATCGATACACTCGATGCCCTCGATTTTCTTATACGGACCCACAGGGCGCGTCGAACGGTGAATGGCATTCGTAAGGGCAGGCGCAATGGTATCGGTAACCAGGGAGCTCTTGCCCGATCCCGACACGCCGGTAACAACCGTAAGCGTACCAAACTCGATCTTGGCAGTAACGTTTTTGAGGTTGTTGGCTCGAGCGCCCGTAATTTTAAGGCAGCCGCGACCGGGCTTGCGCCGTTCATCAGGCACCCGGATCATTCGTTTGCCGGTCAGATAAGCGCCCGTCATCGACTCAGGACACGCCATGATATCGGCAGGCGTTCCCGCCGCGACTACGTGTCCGCCGTTGACGCCGGCGCCGGGCCCCATGTCGATCACGTAATCGGCGGCACGGATTGTATCCTCGTCGTGTTCGACGACGATAACGGTATTGCCGATATCGCGCAGGCGCTCGAGCGTCTTGATCAAGCGCTCGTTGTCACGCTGATGAAGACCGATCGAGGGCTCGTCCAGAATATAGAGCACGCCCATGAGACCCGCGCCGATCTGCGTTGCCAGGCGAATACGCTGCGCCTCGCCACCAGAAAGCGTCGCCGAGGCACGATCGAGCGTCAGATAGTCGAGTCCAACATCGACCAGAAAACGCAAGCGCTCCAGGATTTCCTTGACGATGCGCCCGCCGATAAACTGTTGGCGCTCGGTGAGCTCCAGGCCCTCAAAAAACTCGAGCGACTCACGGCACGACAGGCAACAAACCTCGTAAATGGACTTGCCGCCCACGGTGACGGCGAGCATCTCAGGGCGCAAACGAGCGCCGTGGCAGCTCGAGCACGGTTCCTCGCGAATGTACTTCTCCAAGCGCGCCTTGGTGTTCTCGTTCGTCGTCTCGGTATAGCGTTCGTACAGGATGTTGCGAACGCCCGAAAACTTGGTATCCCACTGGCTGCGACGTCCGTCGAGCTTTTGGTAGTCGACCGAGATCTTCGTATCGCCCAGGCCATCCAAGAATGCACGACGCACGCGAGGGGGCAAATCCTCCCACGGCGTATCGGTGCTCACCTTAAAGTGTTTGCAGACCGCAGCAAAAATCTGCGGATAGTAGTTCGAATTGCCAAACAGGCTACCAAAGACTCCGTCGGCAATGGACTTCGAGGGGTCCTCGATCAGCGCCTCGGCATCAACGGTTTTCTTAAAGCCCAGGCCGTCGCACTCAGGACATGCGCCATAGGGAGCGTTGAACGAAAAATCACGCGGCTGAAGATCGTCAATGGAGTGTCCATGCTCCGGGCACGCCAAGGCCAACGAATACTCCAGCAGCTCGCCCTCGGTCCCCTCAGGAGCATCACGATCGGGCAGCATGTACACGTTTACATTGCCGTGAGCCAGCGCGGTCGCCTGCTCAACAGACTCGGCGATACGGCCCAGAGAATTCTCACGGATCACGATACGGTCAACCACGACCTCAATGTCGTGTTTGAACTTCTTGTCCAGGTCGATAGGGTCGTCGAGCGAGCGCACTTCACCGTCGACACGCACGCGGCTAAAGCCCTCGGCGCGAAGGTCCTCAAACAGTTTGGTGTACTCGCCTTTTCGCCCGCGCACCACCGGTGCCAGCACAAACGCGCGGCGACCCTCCCCCGCCGCCAAGACTTTGTCGGCAACCTGGTCGGTCGTCTGACGCTCAATGACGCGGCCGCATTCGGGACAGTGCGGGGTGCCCACACGGGCGAACAGCAGGCGCAGATAGTCATAAATCTCGGTTACGGTGCCAACCGTCGAGCGAGGGTTTTTAGACGTCGTCTTTTGGTCGATCGACACCGCCGGCGAAAGGCCGTCGATTGAATCCAAGTCGGGTTTGTCCATCTGGCCCAAGAACTGGCGCGCATAGCTCGAAAGGCTCTCGACGTATCGACGCTGGCCCTCGGCATAGATAGTGTCAAATGCCAGCGAGCTCTTGCCCGAGCCAGAAAGACCGGTAATGACCACGAGTTGGTCACGCGGAATGGAAACATCGATATCACGGAGGTTGTGCTCACGAGCGCCGCGAATAACGATAGAAGAATCAGACATGGAAGCTCCTTGCCTCCTATTGCATCGAATCATACTGCCGATGAGTTTAGCGCACTCGACGCGCACAGATGTTCGTAATACAAGATTCGCAGACCTTTAGCTTTGCGTATCGGGTGCTTTGTTTCTCGAAATGCCGTGGAAAGGTTACAGTAATCTACTACTGAACTTAATTTGCCGTAACAGAGGAACGTCCATGACCGAAGATATCCCCCTTGAAATCACTTCGAGCGACATGGCCAATCTGCCCATATTCATCGCCGTCCTTATCGTGGCCACCGTCGTCGTGCGCGTGTATTTTTCAATCAAACACAATGAAAAGCCGCCCATTGCCCGCGTCTTTTGGTGCGCGACGCTCCTCATCCCGCTCGGCGTGGTAGCTGCATGGATTACGAATCAATTGCTCGTAAATGAGGACAGTTCCCTATGGGTCCTTTCTTATTCGGCGCTCGGTGCTGCCGCCGTTATACTTCTTGTCGAGCCCTTAGTTTCGGGACTTATCGACCAAACCGATCTTGCGACGGGAACGGTTGCCTGTATTTGCCGTGACATCCTTGTCATCGCCGCTGTTTCAGCGCTCTCGTTCGTTTCACTTGAAATTGCCTGCAACGAAACGTTCTATCGCATTCCCGCCAACTCATTCGGGTTTTCCGTCGGGCTGCTCGCGACGGTTCTGCTCTCCCTTTATTTGCTGGGACAGCGTCATGGAGGCGTCATGGCCCTCGTGCCCGTCGCCTGTTGCATCCTTGGCATTGCCGAGCACTTCGTCATAACGTTTAAAGGCGAGGCCATCCTGCCAAGCGATATCTTGGCCCTTGGCACCGCAATGGAAGTGAGCGAGGGATACGAGTTTACCTTTACCGCCGGAATCGTAACCTCTCTAGCCCTGCTGGAGATTTCCCTGGGGCTTCTTTCGCTTATCCGACCGAGAAAGCTCCGTACGCCCACCCATGTCTTCCCCGCAATCGCCGCTAACCTCTGCGCTTTTCTGCTAGTGACCGTTGTGGGGCTCTCGGGCTTTTCCAGCATCGACTTGGAGCAGGCGCTGAATTTTGGATTTGACCGTTGGCAGCCCATCACCACGTATGCGTCTCAGGGTTTTATCACTTCGTTCACCGAAATGGTCAACGAGTTGCCCATTGAGAAGCCCGAAGACTATACGCCCGATGAGGCGCAGAGCATCGAGCAGGAGCTCGCCGCCACCTACGACAGCACGTATGGCTCGAGCGAGCAGCGCGCGGCGGCCGTTGCCCAGTTCAATGAAATCAAGCCGACGATTGTTGCCGTCATGAACGAGAGTTTTAGCGACCTTTCGTGCTTTGAGCAGCTCCAGGCGGCCGGGTACACCGGCCCCGCATTCTACAACTCGCTTCCCGACACACTTGTTCGCGGCACCATGCTCGCTTCGGTCGCCGGTGGCGGAACGGCAAACTCCGAATTCGAATTTTTGACCGGAGCGACAACGGCCTTTGTCGGATTAGGCAAGATCCCCTATCAGCTGTATCAGATGAATGGCGTCAACAGCCTGGCAAAGGACCTTAAGGAGCTTGGGTATACCGCTACCGCTATGCACCCGCAAAACCCCGTCAACTACCATCGAGATAAAATCTATCAGCAGCTGGGCTTTGGAGACTTTCTTTCAATCGGCGATTTCGAAGGTGCGCCCTGTTACCATGCCGGCGTATGCGACTACGCCACCTACGACAAGATACTCGACCTGCTTAGAACCGACGAAGCGCCGCAGTTCATCTTTGACGTCACGATGCAAAATCACGGCGGCTACGACTATGGCACCGTTCCCGCCGAAGAGCTGACAAACTATTGGGTCGAGGGAGCCAGCGAGGGCGCCAATAGCGCGCTCAACACCTATCTCACCTGCATCAACGCATCCGACCGGGACCTCGAGTACTTTATCAACGAGCTCCGCAATATCGGCAGACCGGTTGTCCTTGTCTTTTTTGGCGACCATCAGCCGAGCGCCGCAACGACTCTCAACGACGAGCTGTACCCTCAGGAAGATACGGCAAGCCACGCTTTCCGTGTCTATCAGTCGACCTATTTCGTCTGGGCTAACTATGAAATCGCCGGCAATACCGAGCTCAACGTCTACGACACCGTCGGGGCAAACGAGATTGCAGCCATTACCCTTAATAAGATCGGCGCCCCGCTCACCGACTATCAAAAGGCCCTGCTTGCAACAAGGTCAGATGTGCCCACCATCAATGTCGCCGGCTACCTTGGTGCCGACGGGCTGTGCTACGACTTGGAATCTGAAGACAGCCCATACGCCTCGACGATCGACAAGCTGCAGCGCATGCAATACCTCGAGTTTGCCAGCAAAGTTCAGTAAGCCCGCCCATTCGCTTGGACCCATCGTATTGCAAGCACGCTCGGCCCAAATGCATCGCAAATGACTCCCGCTCGCAAACGAGGGTACAATGACGCTCGTGTCGCATCACGGGGCCCCGGCCCCAACATATACAAAGGAGTCATACATGGGTTGCGAGCACGCACAGGCCGCCGGCGGACAAACGTCGCCGTCGCAATTTGAGGAGAACACGCTGTCCGAGGTCAAACGCGTCATCGCCGTGCTTTCCGGCAAGGGCGGTGTCGGCAAGTCGTTTGTCACCGGTGCCATCGCCACCGAGCTTGCCCGTCACGGCCACAAGGTCGGCGTCCTCGATGCCGACATCACCGGTCCCTCCATCCCCAAGATGTTCGGTATGAGCGGACGCCACGTCCATGCCCTTGGCAACCTTATGCTGCCCGAAATCTCCGAGCACGGTGTCAAGGTCATGAGCTCCAACCTGCTGCTCCAAAACGAGACCGACCCCGTCCTTTGGCGCGGTCCGGTCATCGCAGGCGCCATTAGGCAGTTCTGGAGCGAGACCTCGTGGGGCCCCATCGACTACCTGCTGGTCGACATGCCTCCGGGAACAGGCGACGTCGCGCTCACCGTCTTCCAGTCGCTGCCCGTCGATGGCATCGTCATCGTCACGAGCCCGCAGGATCTGGTCTCGATGATCGTCGCCAAGGCGGTCAACATGGCCGAGAAGATGAACGTCCCCATTCTGGGCATTGTCGAGAACATGAGCTATATTGAGTGCCCCGACTGCGGCAAGAAGATCGAGGTCTTTGGCAAGAGTAAGCTCCCCGAGGTCGCAGAGCGCTATAACCTCGACATCTTGGGCCAGCTTCCCATTAATCCGGCACTCGCCGAGGCCTGCGATAAGGGCGAGGTCGAGACCGCGCTGCCCGATGGCATGTTGCCCAAGGCAGTCTCTGCCGTCGAGGCCATTACCCCGCACGAGACCGACGAGGCCTAAGTGAACACGAGCGCCTTCTATGACGTCCTGGTAATCGGCGGCGGGGCTTCAGGCCTCGCCGCTGCCATTACGGCCGCACGCGCTGGCAAAAGCGTCTGCATCGTTGAGCGCGATGTCGCCTGTGGCCTTAAGCTCCTTGCGACCGGTAACGGCCGCTGCAACCTCTCCAACGAATCGATTGATCCTCAGCGGTATAACCACCCCGCATTCGTCGAATCCGTCATGGGCCCCCAGCCCGAACAAGAGCTTATGGGTTTCTTCTCCTCGCTGGGTATCATGACAACCTCCGAGGAAGGCCGGCTGTACCCGCGCTCCCTTCGCGCTGAATCGGTGCGCGACACGCTTCTCAACGTTTGCGACCGCCTAGGTATCACCTTAATCTGCGGAGCCAACGTTGCCTCGGCGCACAAAGCTTCCGAAGGCTGGGCACTCCAAATAGACCGTCCAGCGCGGGTGCTCAAGGCAAAAAAGCACGACGACCGAAAATCGGAGCTCCGCTCGCTTCGGAAAGCGCTCGCCGATGTCCCTCGCAAGAACGAGGCCCTGCAGGCACATGCCGTAATTATCGCCACGGGCGGCAACCCCACCGGTATCGCCGATACGTTTCGCCTCCCCCTCACTTCGCTGCACCCCATCCTCTGCCCCGTATCGGCAACGGTCGCTGGCGATCGGGCGGCACTCAAGACGTTGGATGGTCTGCGCGTCCGCGCCCGCTTGACGCTCGCCCGTAACCATAGTGAGCTCTGGCACGAAGACGGTGAAGTGCTGTTTCGAACCTTCGGCATCTCGGGCGTCGCTGTCTTCAACCTCTCCCGTCGTATCCAGCGCGGCGATACGATCCTGCTCGACGTTTTCCCCGACCTCTCTAAAGACGAGCTGCTCGATATGCTTAACCAGCGCGTTAAGCTGCTCGGCGGCTTTTCGCCCCGCGATCCCCGTTGGCTCGACGGCATGCTCGCCCCGCAACTCTCCTGCGTCGTCTGCACAGCGTTTGAGCAGTGCCATCCAGGCTCCAACGATGTCATCCACCTGGTCTCGATCCTCAAGCACTTTAAGTTGCTCGTCGAGGGTACAGCCGAGGAGCGCTCGGCGCAGGTCACGCGTGGTGGTGTATCTGTCGAGAGCATCTCAACACCCAGTCTACGCGCGCGCTGCGTTGTCGACGCCCCGCTTTACGTCTGCGGCGAAGCGCTCGACATCGACGCCGATTGCGGAGGCTTTAACCTTGCGTGGGCCTGGCTCTCGGGCATTCGCGCTGCAAGCAGCTTGTAGCCGCGCAGTCTATAATCAAAAACGCATTCGGGCCGTCTGGGATACCGGACGGCCTCTTTCTTGCCTCTAAGGAGACCTCGATGATCGAAATCACCCAAGTCAACGCGTCGCTCGATGAAGCCGGCGATGAAAATGCCTGCCTCATTGTTGGCAAGCGAGTCGCCAAGCGCATCCTACGTTGCAAGGACTCCGAGATCAAGTCCATCGAACTCCACCGCAAGTCAATCGACGCTCGCAAAAAACGAGACGTCCATTTTATCCTGAGTTTTCGTGTTGAGCTGACTAGTCCCCACCTCGAGCGAGAAGCGGTCGACAGCGTTGCCGAGCGTGACCGCTCGCGCGTACGCGCGATAGAAGACGATGAGCCTTCATTCCCCTCCCCCGTCTCCGACGCACCTCAAGAACGCCCTGTCGTTGTCGGCGCCGGATGCGCCGGCCTTTTCGCTGCGCTCACGCTCGCCAAAGCAGGTCTTAAGCCCTTGCTTATCGAGCGCGGCGACCCGGCATTTCGCCGCTCGCAGGCGATCGACCTCTTTCTAAAGGAGCGCATCCTCGACCCCGAGAGCAATATTCAGTTTGGTCTGGGCGGCGCGGGGACCTTCTCGGACGGCAAGCTCAATACGGGAACAAAAAATCCCGCCCATCGCCTTATCCTCGAAACCTTCGTCGAGGCGGGTGCGCCCCGCGATATTCTGTGGGATGCCAAGCCGCACATTGGCTCCGACATCCTTCCCAAGGTTGTCACCGCTATATCCCAGCGCATCGAGCAGCTCGGAGGTGTCGTCCGTTATCGAACGAAGCTCGTCGACATTCGCATCGACGCGTCTGGCGCCATCACCGGTATTGATGTCCAATCGTCCCAAGACGCCGCTTACGAGCCAATCGAGACAAAGCACCTCATCCTCGCCTGCGGGCATTCTGCTCGCGATATTTTTGAGCTCCTTAAGGACCACAACGTGGCCCTCGCACAAAAGACCTTTGCCATGGGCGTTCGCATCGAGCATCCGCAACGCGACATCGACAGAGCCCAATATGGAGCCTCGGCGGAACATCCAGCGCTCGGGGCGGCCCCCTACAAACTTGTTGCCCATCTTCCCAACGGCCGCAGCGTGTTCTCGTTTTGCATGTGCCCCGGCGGACAGGTTGTTGCCGCCTCTTCAGAACCGTGCCATCTGTGCGTCAACGGGGCCAGTCTCAATGCCCGCGACGGACGCAACGCAAATGCCGCCCTGCTCGTTAACGTCACGCCTGAGGACCTTCCCAACGATGACCCGTTCGCCGGCATCGAGCTCCAGCGTGCCTGCGAGGCGGCCGCCTATCGCCTGGGCGGTTCCAACTGGAACGCACCGGCACAACTCGTCGGAGATTTCCTCGCAGGACGCGCCAGCAAGGCACCCGGAAAGGTAAAGCCCACCTATCCGCTCGGTGTGACCTGGACGGCAATTGACGAAGCCCTACCGCAGCATATCGTCGAGTCGCTCCGCCTGGGACTTCCCCTACTCGGAAAAAAGCTACGAGGCTACGACCGTCCCGATGCCGTTCTTACCGGCGTGGAGACTCGTTCGAGCTCACCGGTCACTGTCACCCGAGACCGAACGTGCCATGCCGTGTCGACCCCGGGCCTCTACCCTTGTGGTGAGGGAGCTGGATATGCCGGCGGCATCATGAGCGCGGCCACCGACGGCATCCGTTGTGCTGAAGCCCTGATCGCAGACCTCTAACGCACAAATTCCAGCGCGCAAAAGACATAGGCCCCGAGCTCCACAGGGAACTCGGGACCTGTTCGCTATTTCTTAAACCGTGCACCCTGGCGTTTTCTGCCCGATGCGAACGTGGAACCCTTGCGGGCCTGCGAGCGTAAGCGCTCGATCGTCTCGTCCTCAGACGCACCCTCGAGCATCGCCCGAATCTGAACGACAGCATCGCGCAGGCGCGCCGCCTCCTCAAAGTCCATAGCGGCGGAAGCGTTACGCATATCCTCTTCCATGGTTTCGACGATCCGCACAAGCTCGTCATGCGGCAGTTCTTCCAACTGCTCCGCAAGTGTCTGCTCGGGCGCCACCGTTTCCGGCACACCGCCCTCGCCCGACTCATCGGGCGTATAGAATGCGCCATGGCCAAGAGAGTCGCCCTTCGAGCGTCCCTTGGAGCCCACAGTTTTTTCGGCCTCGGCAATAAAACTTGAGATGTCGTTGATGGCCTTGCGCACTGTCTTGGGCACAATGCCATGTTCTTCGTTATATGCCATCTGAATCTCGCGACGGCGCTGTGTCTCCTCGATGGCCTCTTTCATCGAATCGGTCACAACGTCTGCATACATGATGACTTCGCCATCGGCGTTACGGGCCGCACGGCCAATCGTCTGAATCAGCGAACGACGGTTGCGCAAGAAGCCTTCCTTATCGGCATCGAGAATTGCCACCAGTGAGACCTCGGGAAGATCCAAGCCCTCGCGAAGCAGGTTGATGCCAACGAGAACATCGATCTTGCCCTCGCGCAGCGTTCGCAGGATCTCGACACGGTCCATTGTCGCCGTATCAGAGTGCATGTAATTGACCTTAATGCCCGCATCAAGTAGATGGTCGGTCAGGTCCTCGGCCATGCGCTTGGTCAACGTGGTCACCAGCACGCGCTCCTTGCGGGCAACGCGCTCGCGAATCTCGTCCTCAAGATCGTCAATCTGGCCGCGAACTGGACGCACGTCAATCTTGGGGTCGAGAAGGCCGGTCGGACGAATAATCTGCTCCACGTCGTTTTGGCTCACCCGCAGCTCGTAGTCGCCCGGCGTGGCCGAAACATAGATAAACTGGGGTATCCTTGCTTCAAACTCATCGAAACGAAGCGGGCGGTTATCGAGCGCCGAGGGCAGGCGAAAACCATGTTCCACCAGCGTCACCTTACGCGAGCGGTCACCTTCGTGCATGCCGCGAATCTGCGGCACCGTCACATGGCTCTCATCGATGATGCAGAGCATATCCTTGGGAAAGTAATCGATTAGGGTAAACGGCGGCTCACCCGGCTTGCGACCGTCCAGATGACGCGAGTAGTTCTCGATGCCGTTGCAAAAGCCCATCGTCTCGAGCATCTCAAGATCATAATCGGTACGCTGCTGCAGACGCTGCGCCTCGAGCAACTTGTCGGTCGCCTTGAGCTCCGCAACGCGCTTCTCGCACTCTTCGCTGATCGATTTCAGAGCCGCCTTGACCTTCGGCTTCTCGGTCACGTAGTGCGATGCCGGCCATACGGGAATGGCCTCGTACTCACGAAGCATCTCACCGGTGACCTCATCGATCTCGGCAATCAGCTCGACCTCGTCGCCAAAGAACTCAAACCGCAACGGATGCTCGGCATAAGGCGGATACACGTCAACAACATCGCCGCGCACACGGAACGTGCCACGTGCCAGGTCATAGTCATTGCGATCATATTGAATGTCGATAAGCGCATGGATAAAGTCATCGCGCTCGAGCGGCACCTTCTTGTCGACGTTTGGAGCCAGACCCGCATAGTCCTCAGGAGAGCCAATGCCATAGATACACGAGACCGATGCGACAACGATCACATCACGTCGAGAGAGCAGTGACGCGGTCGCCTGATGACGCAGCATCTCGACCTCTTCGTTAATCGAGGAGTCTTTCTCGATATATGTATCGCTTTGCGGCACATACGCCTCGGGCTGATAGTAGTCGTAGTACGAGACGAAGTAGACCACAGCGTTATTGGGAAAGAACTCTTTGAGCTCGCTCGCAAGCTGAGCGGCGAGCGTTTTATTCGGAGCCATGACCAGCGTCGGCTTTCCCAGGGCCTCAATAGTCTTTGCCATCGTGAAGGTCTTGCCCGAACCAGTCACGCCCAGCAAAACCTGATAGCGGTCTCCGTCCCTCACACCCTGCACAAGCGACTCAATGGCTTTAGGCTGAGAGCCTGCAGGGTCATAGGGAGACACGACCTTAAACGGCACGTCAGAGCCTTCAACGCCAAAGCGCTTAAGTTCACCACCAACGCGTTCTACTTCAAATTCCGCCATGGATACTCCTAACTCATATATCTGCAGTATACGCAGGCGGCAGGCATAGTCCTATACGAACCGATCGGGATAGAGGGTTTTGTAGCGAACCCAGGCATTATTGACACGAATCAGATACGCCTGCGTCTCGGGAAAGGTGATTGCATTATGAAGCGACGTACTCTGCTGCGCCCATCCGTCGACATTGCCCATGCCGGCGTTATAGGCGGCAATGGCACTGTCAGTCGACCCGTTAAAATACGCTAGAAGATACGAAAGATACGCACAGCCAAACTCGATATTCGTAGCCGGATCGTTAAGGTTGTCGGCCGAATACTCGCCACCGTCGACAAGGCCCTTGGCGATCATATCCTGGGCAGTCTCGGGCATCAGCTGCATCAATCCCTGAGCACCCTGATTCGACTCGGCCTCGGGATCCCAATTCGATTCAGACTTAATGACAGCGCACACCAGATACGGATCCAGATTATGCGAAATACTGGATTGCTTTACATACGCCTCGTAGTCAATCGGATACAGCGGCTTAAAGAAAGCGGCAGGAGCATATGAGTAAACGAATGAGATAAGGCCGAAGGCAAAAACGGCAGCCAGCGGTATAAGGCGATACCACGTAAGGAAACGTGTCTTAGGCATCGGCCTCCTCCTTATCCGCTACATCCCCGAACCCATGGCGCGAAAGCCATGCGTCCAGTTGTTCAAAGAGCGAGTTATCGTCTGCCGCATTGTCAATCACAGTTGTAGCGAGATTGCACAGCGCAGACTCTTCGGGCTGGCAAGCAGAACGGGCATCAAAATCAGATGGCTCCATGCCACGTTGAATAGCGCGCTCGCGACGAACTGACAAAGGGGCGCTGATGACCAAAATTTCATCAGCCAAGCCAAATGCATCCTCAAAACCAGTCGGAGCAGAAACCTCGACCACCGCAAAAGGATAACGGGGAGATGAAACCGTACAACAAACCGGATCGAGAATCCTAAGCGAAAGCTGTTCAATCAGAATGGGATGCACGATGTCATTGAGCCGTGCGACCGAATCAGGAGAAGCGAAAGCTCGAGAAGCGAGGATGCCGCGGCGAATGCCGCCTTCCTCATCCAAAATGTCCCAACCGAATTCATCAGCGAGTGTATTGACGATATCAGAGCCCGGCACATACAGCGATTTTGCAAGCTCATCCAGATCGATAAGCATAGCGCCACGAGATTCGAAATAGCGGCAGGCAGTTGACTTACCCGAAGCAATATTGCCCAAGACAAATACGGTAAACATCAAGCCCTCCCTAACGCCAATGCGAGTAATTATCGCTCAAATACACTAGATGGACTCAAAATACAGCCAAACAGTAAGAGCGCATACGGGGGAACTAGGTCCCAAAGTACACCGTGTGTACAACGCAAAAAAGGGGG
>CAJMOM010000002.1:0-32272 GCA_905215005.1 uncultured bacterium
CGTGCCGGCCGCGCCAAAGCGGCCCCAACTGGCATTTCCGGACCATTTTCGAAAAGGGGCAATGGCAATTGCGGTAGGGGGTTGGTATACTGCCCGATAAGAGGGGGAAAGGAAGGGAGCTTCATGAGTGGGACGCAGCAAAGGACGGCGATGGGCGCCCAAGAGGTCGCCTACGACTTCGAGCAGGAGACCTCGTCGGCTCGCGTCTTCCCTGTGCGTTTCCTGGGCATGGGCCTGTTTATTGCATGGCTGAGCTGCACCCACATCTCCCTTATCTTTCCCGGCCCTGGCTGCGATCTGGATGCCCGTACGGCTTTCGACATGGGTATGCGTGTCGGGGATATCGGCACTTTTGTCATGCTGGCTCTGCTCGCTCGCCGTATTGGAGTGCTCTCGCGACATCCGTCGACCTGCTTCGCGCTTGCCGCGCTGTGCGCTGCGGGAACGGCGTTCATCGGTCTTGTCGCCATGCCCGCAGGACTGCACTATAACCTCATATTCGCGTTCTCCGTTCCGACGGCCATTGGGGGAGCGGTGCTGTTCTGCCTGTGGGGACAGGTGTACTGCTCCATGGGCATGACCCAGGCTATCGTCGACGGGGCCCTTTCCTGCATTACGGCTTTAGCTATGTCGGGCTTGGTGGCGGTCTTGAAGCCGCCTTTCGCGGTGATCGCCACAGCGCTGCTCCCGCTGGTCTCTATGATTGCGGCGGCTCTTTCGCTCCGGGTACTTCCGTTGGAGCGTCCTGCCGACCTTTCTCAGCGCTACCCCATGCCGTGGAAGTTGCTGGCCATCATGGCCATCGGCAGCTTCATCGTGGGTGCTTCTAGCCTGTTCATGGACAATGCTGATTACATGGGATCTATCCATCGGGTGCTTGCCACGGGGGTCTTTGGAATGGTGGTGCTCGGGTTGGCGTGGCTGCACCGCGATAAGCTTGACGCCCGAACGCTGGCTTTGGCTGCCCTGGGGCTTGCGGTTTTCTCGCTTGTGCTTGTGCCGTTCGCCCATGGCTCGCTCGGAGGCGCCGTTTCCTTCACGGCGAAGTTCGCTTTCGTTTTCTTCACCTTCTTCGTGCTGCTTGTCGTTGTTGGTATTGTCCGGCGCTTCGAGGTGCCGAGCCTGCGCCTGTTTGCCGTCACCCGCATTGCGACGGAGCTGCCACTTCTGCTGGGCTTGCTGCTCATGCGCGCTGTTCGCGGGTCGGGCGTTCTCGATAGCCTGTCTATGCGCGTTATCGTTGCCCTGGTGGGTTTGGTACTCGTGCTGGTGTGCGTTGTCATCTGGAAGAGCGAGGCGTCAATGAACGCCGACTGGGGCGCCCAAGGGGTGGGCATCGCCACCAACGTGCATGAGCCGGGGCCCCAGGAAGTGTTTCTGGCCCGCTGCGAGGCCTTGGCTGAGCGCTATGGCCTGACAGCGCGAGAGAGCGAACTCTTGACGCTGGCCCTGCAGGGGAAGACGCGCTCTCAGATAGAACAGGAGCTGTACCTTTCGGCCAACACGGTGAAGACTCATTTGCGCCATGCCTACGGCAAGCTGGGCGTCCATTCGAAGGCCGAGGCCGCCGAGCTTTTAGAATCGGTTGAGTAGCAATTTCGGCCGAGAGACGTGGCTGGTCGTCGGTGCCCTGTTTTCGAGAAAGAAAAAGCCGCTTAGTGCGAGCGGCTTGGCGATGCAAAAATGGCTGGGGTACTAGGATTCGAACCTAGGTAGCTGGTACCAAAAACCAGAGTCCTGCCGTTGGACGATACCCCAGTGCCGTATCGAACGAGAAGTGGTGGGCCCTGCGGGGATCGAACCCGCGACCTTGGGATTAAAAGTCCCCTGCTCTGCCAGCTGAGCTAACGGCCCGCGGGTGGCATTGTACCACGGTCTGGGACTATTCCCAACTCCATTGGCCGTTCTGGAAAATCACAACTTCACGTCCATCAGGCGTAATGCCCGTAATATCGATGTCGTCCGTGCCGATCATAAAATCGACGTGCGTGCTCGAGACGTTAACACCATGCTCCAGGAGCTCCTCCTTGGACATGTCATACCCACCCTCGATGCATTCGGGGAAACCGACACCTAGCGCGAGATGGCAGCTAGCGTTCTCGTCATAGAGCGTATCGTAGAACAGAACACCACTTTCGCGGATCGGCGTATTCTTGGAAATGAGCGCGACCTCTCCCAGGTGAGCAGCGCCCTCGTCAGTATCGATGATACTTGCGAGCGTTGCCTTGCCCACGCGGGCGTCGTAGTCCACCACGCGGCCGCCCTCGAACTTAATCCAAAAATCGTCGACCTTATTGCCGTGGTGGATGAGCGGCATGGCCGAGTACACGATACCGTCGGCGCGCATGCGATCGGGCGAAGTGAAGACTTCCTCGGTGGGAATGTTGGGGAAGAAGGGGTGCCCATCGGGCGTCTTGCCCTTGCCGCCGGCCCACTCGTGACCCTTCGTCATGCCAATCGTCAGATCGGTTCCATTTGCCGCGGTGTAATGCAGGCAGTCGAAACGATTGTCGTTCAGGAAACGCAGGTTCTTTTCGAATGCGGCATCATGGAGCTCCCAGTCGCTCTCTGGGTCCTGGCCATCGGCGCGAGCGGTGTGCAGAATCGCATTCCACAGCTTATAGATTGCAACCTCATCGGCGTCTCCCGGGAACACCTCACGCGCCCAAGCCACGACCGGAGCGCCGGCGATGCACCACGGATTGATGTTGTAATCCAGTCCACGGCGGAAAACTTTGCACTGCGTATTCCTCGCCTTGGATGCCGCGGCCGGCTTGGCTGGATCGATGCCCTTGAGGGCCGCAGGATCCGCACCCTCGATAAAGACAAAGCAGGCACCATCCTGGGCCAGGGAATCCAGCTGCAGGCGCTTCCACTCGGGCGTCTGCTCAAAATAGCTTTTCTCGACATGCTCGTACGTGAGCCTCGTCACGGCATCATCGGCCCAGATGACCGTCACGTGGCCGGCGCCGGCAGCATAGGCTTCCGCGACCACCACGCGCGCAAACGGCGCGCACTCAACCGGAGACTGAACGACGACTTCCTGGCCGGGCTTAACGTTTACGCCCTTGCGGACGACCAGGCGCGCGTAGTTTTTAATCTTGGGCTCCAGGGCCTTCATGCCCTCCAGAGCCTCTTCGACCGTCAGGGCAGCTCGAATCATGTGCCACTCCATCTATCTATAGAACAGTAAAAAGGCGCGCCGCAAAAACGACGCGCCTTATATCTTAGCGATAAGTATGTATGCAAACGCTACTTCTTCTTGGAGTCCTTCTTGTCCTCCTCGGCAGCTGCGCGCTCGATAAGAGCGTTGAGCTTGTTCTCGGACATGCCCTCGGCCTGCGCGCGGTACATGTTGCGCAAGGGACGAATACGAGCGAAGTCGTAGATAAAGTCACCTAAGATGATGACATAGGACAAAACGATGCCGACCATCTGGACGGGACTGGACACCGTGCCGCCGGGAGCGAAGTAGAGCGAAGCCCAAATTGCCACGACGAGTACCATGCCGATGGCGAGCACAGCCCACCAGATACGACGGCGCTTGGTGTAGTCCTCGTCCTGCTTGAGGAGGATATTCGACACCGTGTAGATGCGGTCCTCCTTGGCGCGCTGCTTAGCCTTGCGGGCGCGCTTCTCCTCTTTAGAGAGGCCCTCGAGGTTCTCACCCTTCTCGAGCTCTTTGCGGCGTGCCTTGGATGATGCTGGCACGACGCGAACGGAGCTCGCTGCCTGGCGGGCGGGTTTAGCAGATGCGGCGGACTTGCGCGCAACCCCGGTAACTTCGTGGGATTGCGTGCGCTTGTTCGTGGCGCTACGGGTACTCACTTATGCGTTCTCCTTCATGCTTGTGAACTGGGAGCCCGTGATGATCTGGAAGGCCTCGCGATAGCGCTCGGACGTGCCATCGATGACCTCGGCGGGCAGGTGCGGGGTCTCCCCCGTCATATCCCAGTTGGCCTTGAGCCAATTGCGGACGAATTGCTTGTCGTAGCTAGGCTGGATCTTGCCCTCCTCGTAGCTGGCAGCAGGCCAGAAACGGCTGGAGTCGGGCGTGAGGCACTCGTCGATCAGCGTGACCTTGCCATCAATAACACCAAACTCGAACTTGGTGTCGGCAATGATGATGCCACGGGTCGCGGCGTACTCGGCAGCGGCCTTGTAGATCTTGAGGGAAAGGTCACGAATCTGCGTGGCGATGTCCTCGCCCACGATCTCGCAGCAACGCTCGAACGAGATGTTCTCGTCGTGGTCACCGATCTCGGCCTTCGTGGACGGCGTGAACAGCGGCTCGGGAAGCTTGGAAGCCTCGGTCAGGCCCTCAGGCAGCTGGATGCCGCAGACGGTGCCGTTCTCGTCGTAGGTCTTCTTGCCCGAACCGGTCAGATAGCCGCGGACGATGCACTCGATAGGAATCGTCTGGGCCTTCTTAACCAGCATGGCGCGGCCAGCGAGGTAGTCACGATACTCAGCAAACTCCTCGGGGAAATCCGCCGGGTCGATGGAAACGAGATGGTTGGGGACGATGTCGGCAAACTTATCGAACCAGAATGCCGAGATGCGATTGAGCACCTCTCCCTTAAACGGAATCTCGTCGGGAAGAATGAAGTCGAACGCAGAAATGCGGTCGGTGGCGACCATCAGCAGGTTTTCACCGGCATCGTAAATATCACGAACCTTGCCACGGGAATCCGGACGACGCTCCATCGTTGTCACGTGAGTCACTCCTTACCTAAATACGACAGAAATGCGGGTTCTTTCCCGCATGTTTTCGCAAACTCGGAGCGGCAGGGACGCGACCCCTCCTTCACCGAATAGCGAAAAGCTAGTGCTCCATTGTAGTAGATGCCGCGTCCGCCGTGTGCTCGCGGGGCAGATGAATTGTAAAAGTCGTACCCTTTCCAAGCTCCGACTCCACGGATATGTAGCCATGGTGATGCTCGACGATCTGCTTGGTCACGGCGAGACCCACGCCCAGACCGCCCGCCTCACGGGCACGGCTGGCATCGGCGCGCCAAAACCGCCCGAAGATGCGCGACAGATCGTCCTTGGCAATACCGATGCCGGTATCAGAAACGGCAATGCTGACGTGCTTGCGGTCACTGAGCACCGACACCACGACCCAACCGCCCTCGGGGGTGTAGCGCATGGCGTTGCTCATGAGGTTGATAACACATTGCGTGATCATGTCGGGATCGGCTTCGACGACATCGTCGTGCCCCTGGGTTTCATCTGCAAAGCGAAGACGAAGGTCACGGTCGGCAAACAGACGCTCCTGGCCGTTCACAATCGATCGCACGAAAGGAACCATGTCCACCGGCTCAAGGTTGAGCGGAGCCGTGCTGTTTTCCATGCGCGACAGGTCGAGCATCTGCTGCACCAGACGAGCCAGGCGACGCGTCTCAGAAGCAACGGTCTCCAAATGCTCATCGTCAGTGGGATACACGCCATCCTGCATGGCCTCGACCGTTGCGAGCATGGCCATAAGCGGCGTGCGAAGCTCGTGTGCAACGTCTGAGGTCAGGCGCTTCTCGTGTTTCATATCCTTCTCGAGCGAGGTGGCCATCTCATCGAAGGTCTCACCCAGCTGATCAATCTCGTCATCACCGCGCAGTCCCGTGCGAGCCGACAGGTCGCCGTCACGGATTTGCTTTGCGGTACTGGTGATGCGATGAATCGGCTTGGTGAGCATGCGCGACACGAGCGATCCGATAACGACCGAAATGCAGATTGCAACAACCGCGGCGAGGGCCATGGCGTTAAAGGTCTTCTCCCTAAACGCAGAGTCCGCCTTGGTGAGCAGAGCGTCGGAGCCGATAGCCCACAGCTTTACCTGTCCGACGTGCTCGCCGGAAGACGTTACAATCTCGACGTTAGCAACGCTATCGGAGTCGGTTGGAGCAGACGAGACCGGGCTATGCGATGCCCTCTTGCCGCTCGTGTCGTCGGTCGTAGCCTGGTTTTCGCGTACATCGGCGGTGGCGCTTGCCGAGGGCCAGGAATCGTCATAAACGATCACGCCCTTTTTATTGACGACCTGCATGCCCAGATCGTCGGAAACCAAACTCGACGTTGCGACCGTGCGCAGTTCTCCCGCGGTCCAAGAGCCGTTTTCCTCATATGAGGTCGCCAACTTCTCGGCAGCGGAATTTGCGATTTCGACGATATTGGAGCGTGTGTAATCCGAAAAGACCGTGCCCCACACAACAGAGACAACGCCCACCAGCACCAATACCGTCATGAGCGATGTCAGAGCAAAAGCAAGTGCCATGCGCGAGGGATAGCTCATCGTTGGCCGTGAATCGGAACGAGGCGTGTTCCAACTAGCCTTGGAACCCGCCTCGTTCTCCTGCTTGTGCTTTTGTCCGATTTCAAAGCGCGCAGGTGTCATATGTGATTTCCCTATTTCTCGTCCGACTTATCGGTCTTGGCCGGAGCCTCGAAGCGATAGCCGACACCATGGACGGTGTAGAGCCACTTGGGCTTCTTGGGATCATCGCCCAGCTTGGCGCGAAGATTCTTCACGTGGCTATCGATGGTGCGCTCATAGCCCTCAAAGTCATACCCGAGCACTTTCTCGACCAGTTCCATGCGGTTATACACACGGCCGGGATGGCGGGCAAGCGTGGTGAGCAGCTTAAACTCGGAAGCCGTCAGATCGACTTCCTTGCCCTCGACCAAGATCTTGTGGCCCGAGATATCGATGACCAGATCGCCGAAGTCGAGTACCTCGACGGCGGGCTCGTCGGCCTGATGGGCACGGCGGAACAGAGCGCGAACGCGGGCGACGAGCTCGCGCGGCGAGAACGGCTTAATCAGATAGTCGTCGGCGCCGAGCTCAAGACCGATAATACGGTCCTCGATCTCGCCCTTAGCCGTCAGCATGATGATGGGGACATCCGAGGTATCGCGAATGGTGCGGCAAACGCGCTCGCCGGGAATCTTGGGGAGCATAAGGTCGAGCACGACCAGGTCGAACTGATGCTTCTCGAACTCCTCGATCGCGGACTGGCCGTCGCCGACGCCCACAACCCAGTAGCCTTCGCGCTCGAGATAGGCAGCGACGGCGTCACGGATTGCCTTCTCATCCTCGACCAGCAGAATCTTTTTTGCATCTGAAGCCATAACACGGCCCCCCTGTCTCAATTAGCTAAGAACAAGCCCATTTTAACGCACCTGAGCCCGCCAGATGCCGCTATGACGCGGCAGCTCGGCGGGCGGTACTCACAATTACAACGCGTTTATTCCCCTGTTGGCGCCTTTTTAACCCCTCTAAGCTTAAAGAGAGAATAGGCGTGCAGTGACCGTCTCTGGTATACCCTGGCTGTTGCGCACCGTGGCGTACGTAAGGAATGAGTCCGATTTTCCCGCCGTAGCTGGATAATCGCCATACTCCAAAGCGCGGTCGGGCGACAGCAGCGAGCCATAGGTCTTGGCAGAGGTGTCGATCAGGAAATGCGACGCCTGTACCTTAACAAGGTATTTATTCTTCTTGCCAGCCGCACATGCGAGCGGCTCGCGTGACAGAAAGAGGTACGGCCCTCCCTCATTACCAATATACGTGCCCATATTGCCCAGGCTGCCCACGCCGCTATAGGCCGCCTCGATAGAAAACACGAAGGTATCGCCCATATATACGGCCTCGAAAGGCGAAACTGACGAGGGGAGGACCAGCTGGGCACGCTTGGTGTTGTTGCCGTCGGTCAGATCGATTGCCGTTATGCCGTAGTAGACGCCCTCGTCGTTGCGGACACGCGGCGAGATGGTCAAAATGCCGTCGCTCGCGCGCGGAGCAGATGCAAAGCGGCCCGTCGATTTCCAAATTGCCTCGGCCTTGGATTCATCAAGCGAGCGACGATAGCAAAACGAATCACTACTCGTTTTATTGCCGCCTGCCGAAGGCATTTTATACCAGATGACCGATGACCCGAACGCCGTGAACAGGGGCGGATCATAGTCCTTGCCACCTCGATCGAGCTCAACCACATCGCCAGAGAGCGAAGCGCCCGACAGATTTTGAGCGTAGAGCTTCCACGATGAATTGGCAAAGTTCATCTCAACCCACGCGAATACGCCATCGCCGGCACGGACATCGTAGAATGCATATCCCGTGCCCTCGATAGGATCCTCGATTAATGTGGTAAGCGAGCCATCGCCCAGGTTGAGCACACCGAGTGTATTGGCGTGCAGTGCCGATGCGGGTGCCATCATCGCCGCGGCGTAATCGCCGTCGCAGTAGTACAGCAGCGTACCCAGAGGCAGCGTCCACGACGCCGCCGGCTCAAGATCGATGTCGACTGCCTCGTACTCATCCGTAATCGAGATGATCTTGGAATCGTCCTTGATAACCTGTGGCTCACCGGCAGCATCATCGCTGGTACCAGTTTTTTTCGAGCATCCGGCAAGCACCGTGGCAGCGCCCGCGGCAGCCCCACCGAGTACAAAGCCGCGACGCGATATTCCGTTCTTGATGTGATCGGCGATACCCATTAGGCGATCTCGGCGCGAGCGGCCTCGATGGCGCGCGTAAGCTGGTCGGCGCAGGAGGTCTTTTTCATACCGCAGGTATTACCGGCGAGAACCTCGATTACCCGATCGGCAGGAGCACCCTCGACCAGCCTGGAGATGGCCTTGAGGTTACCATCGCAGCCGCCGGTAAACTCGACGCCCAGCACCTTGCTGCCATCGTCAGAGAGATTGAGGTGAATATTGCGAGCACACACGCCTTGAGGCTTGTAATCAAACGAAATCATGCGATCCCCTCTCAGAATGTTATTCGAGACGTCTATTATCCCCGTCTTTCCCTAAATGCAACGAGGCGCTTTGCCGGCAACACACATTACCAGCAAAGCGCCCTAAAAAACTAACGTTATGCCCGAACCTACTCGAAGCTCAGCTGCTCCAGACGATCAAAGACCGTGTCGATACGGGTGAGGAAGTCCCACGGATCAAAAATCTCGTCGAGCTTCTCCTGGCTGACGGTGCAGCGCGGGTCGGCCTCGAGACGCTCCTTAAAGGTGGGGCCGGAGACACAATCCTGTACCTCGTGCCAGGTTGCCATGGCGTTCTCCTGCACGATGGCGTACGCGTCCTCGCGGGTGATGCCCGTGTCGACGAGGGCGAGCAGCACCTTGGAGGAGAAGATGAGGCCGCGGGTCTTATTGAGGTTGGCCATCATGCGGGCAGGGTACAGCTGCAGGCCGTCGATAACGCGGATGAGGCACTGGAACATGTGGTCGAGTGCGATGAAGCTGTCGGCCTGGGCGACACGCTCGGCAGAGGAGTGCGAAATGTCACGCTCGTGCCACAGGGCGACGTTGTCGAAGGCAACCTGCGCGTTGGCCTTCACGACGCGCGACAGGCCGCAGACCTTCTCCATGGTGATGGGGTTGCGCTTGTGCGGCATGGCGGAGCTGCCCTTTTGACCCTTACGGAACGGTTCCTCGGCCTCGAGCGTATCGGTCTTCTGCAGGTTGCGGACCTCGGTAGCGATACGCTCGCAGGTGGCCGCGGTGGTGGCGAGAACGCCGGCGAGATAGGCATGGTGATCGCGGCTGATGACCTGCGTGGACAGAGGATCGTGGACCAGGCCCAGGTGCTCGCAGACGTACTCCTCGACGAACGGCTCGATGGAGCTGTAGGTGCCTACGGCACCGGAGATGGCACCGAAGGCAACATTCTTGCGAGCGTCCTCAAGACGATCCAGATCGCGCTTGAGCTCCCAGGCCCAAGAGCCAAACTTCATGCCGAAGGTCATCGGCTCGGCGTGGATGCCATGAGTGCGGCCGGCACAGAGCGTGTTGCGCTCCTCAAAGGCGCGACGCTTGCAGATCTCGCCGAGTTTTTTGACGTCCTCGATGATCAGGTCGCAGGCCTGGGTGAGCTGGTAGCACAGGGCCGTGTCGCCCAGATCGGAGCTGGTCATGCCATAGTGAACCCAGCGGCTGGGCTTGGGGTCGCCCTCGGGAACATCGGCATCGATGTACTCCTTCATGTTGGTCAGGAAGGCAATGACGTCGTGGCGCGTGACTTCCTCGATCTCATCGACCTTCGCCTTCTCAAAGTTGGCATGGTCGCGGATCCACTGGGCCTCGTCTTTGGAAATACCGATCTTGCCGAGCTCCGCCTGGGCCTCGCAGGCCAGAACCTCGATTTCCTGCCAAATGGCGTACTTGTTCTCGAGGGAGAAAATGTGTCCCATCTCCGGGCGGGTATAGCGATCGATCATAGCGGCTCCTTTTTGGTTATTGGCACGTTGGTCGTAACCCAACCATTGTACCGTGCGCAGGTGCAAGTATGGGCAGCAGGCATTAACCTAACATTTTGGAATTGGAGCGGGCGACGGGACGTCTGCGTGTTTGCTTCGCAAATCCGCACCGGCTTCAGGCGAACCCCTCAGCTTCACGAGGCCGAAGGGGAAGACTTTGTTGAATTAGCCGTCCCCATGTCTCCCGTGCCCGGTAGAGCGGGCAACGGGACGTCTGCGTATTTGCTTCGCAAATCCGCACCGGCTGCGGTCGCCTATCGGCGACCTTGCCTGCTCGCTACAAACGCTTCGCGTTTGTTTTACGCTCGCACCCTGCCGGGTTCGAATCCCGGCACTTGGTAGTAAAAAGCACGGCAACGTAACGCTACCGTGCTTGTGCTTTTTACTGGAGCGGGCAACGGGATTCGAACCCGCGAGTGTCAGCTTGGGAAGCTGATGCCTTACCACTTGGCGATGCCCGCTTGTGTGTTGGCTAGTATAACGCGGTTGTCTTGTTCGATACAAGGGTGGTGATGCTTGTTTTAGCTGTGGAGATTCGTTTGAAAATCGCGTCAATTGTGGAGACGAGGACCTTTGACTTCCTGTTCTCCCTATCTTCTACCTGCACTTTTGCTTGATTGTTGTATTTGAGCTCAATTTGTCAGGAATTGGGCAAGCTTTTGGTCAGGCTCCGGTACTTACCCGCATGAACCTCGGGGGTAGCCTCATCCTACGCGTCGCAGCCTCCCCGTGCGACGCACGAGGGATAGGAGCAGCCATGTCCAACGCACCCACGCACTCTGTCCACAGCGCAATCGCAACAGGTCCGCTGCTCCTGCTCCTCTTCCTACTTTTCGGCTGTCTGGCACCGGGAGCCGCATTTGCCGTCGATGGCTACGACCAGCTCGGCTTCCGCACTATTAGCGATGATTGTGGGCCCTTCTTCATCGGCAAGTATGAAGCTCAAGACACCTCGATTGCCTACTGCATGAACCAGGAGCGCCCCGGCCCCACCAAACCGGGCGGCCCATGGCTCAACTTTGATCAAGGCTGGGTGTGGCTCGACGACGAGTTCGCGGCAATCGTTTGTCACGGATATCCCACCACCACGTCGTTTGGCGGTTACCATCTTTCACCCGATCGCGCCCGCGCCGCCACCCAGCTTGCCGTATGGATGCTCAACGGCACTACCCATGTCGACGGCACCTACTCCTACACGACCGCTCAGGGTAAAACCAAGAGCGGACACTTTACCGCCGACAATGAAGTCGTGGCGGCTGCGCGGTGGCTCCACGACAGCGCACAATCAGGAAGCATCAAAGCCGCTCCGCACCGCGCGCGACGCTATCTAGGGGCCGTATCGGGCGGCAGCAAACGTCAAGACATGCTCTATGTACTGCCGGCGGTGTCTGTTTCCTTCCAAAAGCAGTCTGCTAACACCGTTATTACCAGCGGAAACAATACCTATCAGTTTACCGGGGCAACATTCGATATTTTTGAGAGCGCCAGCGGCGCGCGTGTCGGCACCATCAAGATGGACAGCAACGGTCGAGCGCAAGCAACACTTCTGCCCAACACGGCATACTACCTAGTTGAAACGAAGGCGCCGGCCGGCTATGTCCCCCGCCACGATCGTATTGCCTTTACCACGGGGAATGACGGCGGGCGGGTCGCCATTGATGAACAGCCCGGCACCATCAACCTGCGTATCGTAAAACTCGATGCCGCGACGAATGCCGGCCACCAGGTGGGAGCTTCGCTCGCAGGAGCAGAGTTCACGTGTGTGTCGCAATCAACCCCTGGATGGGCACAAATCCTCACGACCGACGAAAGCGGTCGGGCCACCCTCGCCGATGTCCCCTTAGGAACCTTTACCATCTACGAATCAAAAGCCCCCGAGGGCTACCTGCCATCCAACGACAGCTGGACCTATACCGTTGGAGCCGACCAGCTCGGCGATTCAGGCGTGGTCGAGATCGAATCTCGCGTTTCCGATATCCCCATTGCGTTTAACCTTGAGATTTCCAAATTCAAGGATTACGGCAATAGCGCCCAATCCGGCCTGGAGCAGCCGGCGGAAGGTGTTGTCTTTGAGGTTGTCAGCAACAGCTCTCAGCAGGTTGTTGGCACACTGACCACAAACGTCTATGGCTTTGCCTCCACCAAAGATCAGCCCGAAGCATGGTTCGGCGCAGGCAAGCGACCCGCCGGTGTCCACGGAGCCATCCCATACGACCGCGCCGGCTACACGGTTCGCGAGGTTCCGGAAACCGTCCCCGAGGGTTTTAAACGTGCAGGGGAATGGACCGTCGAGGCCAATCAGATTTCCAACGGCGCCGAGCTTCAATATATCGTGGACAACCACGCTCTGTCGACGCATCTCCAGATTGTAAAACGCGATGCCCAAACAGGCGCTTCTGTTCCACTAGCCGGATTCACCTTCCAACTCCTCGACAGCAATCACGAACCTGTCTCACAAACTTGCTGGTATCCAGCACATAACGCAATGGACACTTTTACGACTGACGCGACCGGGACCGTCACACTGCCCGAATCGCTCGTGCCGGGCACCTATTATGTACGCGAAACCTCGGCCAAAGAGCCCTATCTTGTCGGCGAAGAGATCGAGGTAAACATACCCGCCGACATGAACCTAACGCCCGTTGCAATCGCCTCGTATTATGACCGCGCCGCGACCGGAAACATCAGGATCGTTAAAACCGATGCCGTAGACGGTAGCAGCCTCGCGGGCGCCGTCTTTGAGATCCGTGCCTCGGGTGATATCGTGCGCCCCGACGGTAGCATTGCCGCGCTCGACGGTGAGACCGTCGCGACCGTCACGTCGGATGAAACTGGAGAAGCACGCGCGGACAACCTCCCGCTGGGATCTGGCACCGCACGCTACGAGGTTGTCGAGACTCAAGCGCCGGCAGGCTTCTTGCTCGATCGGACAACCCATATTGTCGACCTTACTTATGCCGACCAGAAAACACCCGTTGTAGAAGCACGGCTTAACGTATCCGACGATTACACCAAGGTTGATATCTCCAAGGTCGATGCAAGCGGTGAGCAGGAAGTGGAAGGCGCACAGCTCACCTTATATGGTCCCGATAAAACCGAAATAGACTCCTGGACCTCATCCGACAAGCCACACCGCGTCGAACATCTTGCACCCGGCACCTACTCGTTGCGCGAAATGATGTCTCCGCGGACCTATGACCTTGCCGAGGAGATAACGTTTGAAATTAAGGATACGGGAGAAGTCCAATCCGTCGCGATGAAGGATGCGCCCATCGAGATCAAGGGGCAGGTCGACAAGCGTCAGGAACTTGTCCAACCTATCGAAAAGTGCCTGTTGGCTAACGGCGATGGTAAAAACCGTGCCGCGATGCAAACCAATACGGATGGGCTTTTCTCCTATACCATCGACGCTCGAAACGATTCAACTACCTGGGTTGATGAGTTTACGATTACCGATGATCTTGAGTGTGCCGAGGACGATACGGCGAGATTCGTCTCAATCGAAACCCCCGTCGCCATCGGCGACCTCAATGGTCTGTGCAACGTGTGGTATCGCACGACGCCGTTGGACTCGACAGACGTCGATGAACCGGCAAACGCGACACTTGACGATGGGCACGAAAATCTTTGGCTTGAGTCCGACGAAGTAAGGGAAAGTCTGGGTGAGGATTGCCGCCTCGTCGATTACGACGGCTGGCACCTCTGGAAGGCGGATGTCTCGACCACGGAATCCACCACACTCGAGGCGAAAGAACTCGACCTTGCGTCCAATACCGTCGTAACGGGCATTCGCATTGAATACGGTGCGGTAGCCGCCGACTTTACGACTCGAAGCGATGCGGATTCTTGGACCCGCGATGATCTCAAAGATGAGCACGACGACCTTGACGATGCCAAAGCAATCCTTGGCACAGACGCTCGGGGCGCAGTCGTACACATGCAGGCAACGTCGGCTTATACGCCCCAAACCGCACTCACCAACAGCGCACGCGTCGATCTTTGCCGCAACGGTGGCGGCGATAAACTTGAGTCGCATGACGAGGACCGTGTCATTCAACGCTGTACCCTACCGCAGGACCTACCGGCAACAGGATCAGTTCCCATCGCCGCTTGCATCACTGCGCTCCTGACCTCGGGTGCCGCAGCCCTATGGTTCGCTCGCCTTAGGTCGATCCCAAAGAAGCGCTAGCGCGATGAAAAAGCGGACGAGCCAGTCCCCCGGCTCGCCCGCTTTCAATCATGTAAATTGCCGTATCTACTCTGCAGACGAAGATCCGCCATCAGCGATTGCCTGCTCGGACTCAGGAATCCCATCGGCACCCGTGCTCTGTTCTTGCTCCACCTCTTCGCTGATTGCGGAGGCGGGGGTCGAGCCCTTCGCACCCACGATGTAGGCAGCCCCAAATCCTAACGCAATGGCAATCAAGGTCAAAATCACGTAGACAGGCCAATGGCGCTTAATATACGAAAACACGTTGACTCCTTAGAGCTCCGTCTACGAACGGCGGATAACCTCGGTCACGACCTCGGATACCGTGGCAATGTTCGTCGGGTTGACATTGTGGGGCAGGTCGTCCTCGGTACGAGCGCAAGCCAGACGCGTGCCGTCCACGCCGGCGATGGTGAGGGCTCGGCGGCTCGCCTCGAGCGCGGCATAGGCATCGGTCTTGGCATAGGGCATCTCGAGCGCGCCACAATCGACATGGAACGACTTGCACACCTTGCTGACCAGGTTCATGATGCGGCGATCGCCCTTGAGCAGCTGCTGTTCGCCCTCAACCGTCACCACCGAAAGCCTACCGGCGCCGACGGATTCAAGATTGATGAAGAATACGCCGCGGAGCTTATCGCGATGCGAAGCCAAGAAGGCCTTCATACCGGCGCCATCACAATCCGAGGCGCCCGTTGCCACAAACCAGATATCGTGACCGAGCAGCTCATCATCGCCCATAGAGGCGACAGCCGAGAGCATATCTTCGGAAGAAGCGCCGTCGGAAGACGTAGCGCCGCCCTTCCAGCCGTCGTTATCGTCCTCGAAGTTATCCCACGAACCGATACCGCGACCTGACTTCTTGGCATCGTAATCGTCTTCGACGCCCAGCCAGTCACTCATGCTGTCCTGCTCATTTTTCTTTTTACGACCGAACAGGCCGCCCAGGCCGCGCTTGCGAGACTTGGGTGTCGCCGGGGCGGGAGCCGAAATGGTCTCGATCGGCTGAGCGCCCGACGCAACGGGCATAGGAGGCGCAACGGGTGCCGATGTGGGTTCGGGACCCTGAGCGGTAGCAAAGGGGTCGTTGACCTGTGCGGAGGGGTCGGGAAGGTCGAACAGCGACGTGCGAGACGCAACGTTTGTCTGTTTCATCGACGGCAGCGACGGATCGGGGACCGAAGCCAGCGGAGACGAGGAAGGTGCAGGCGACGGAGCCGACGCCGGATCGGGAACATTCATCTGCGGACGCGGCGATGCCTGGGAGGAAATCTGGGCCATAAGGGAATCGACCGTTTCGTCCTGGGTGGGAGCGACATCGGCAACCGTGGCACCGGAACCACTCGGGGTCGGCATGGTGAAAATCTGCGTGGAGTAAGGCCTCGACTCATCTGTCTCGGGAGCCTCGGAAACCACAGGCACTTCCTCCTGCTCGACCTCGGTCGAATCATCTTGCTCGGCTGTCGCGTATTGCTCTTCGTCAGAGTTGGCCTCGACGGGCTCGTCCTCGGCGGCATCTTGGATTTCGGCAGCATCGATAGGCTCGTCATCGTCTGCCGCGTCGCCCTGCTCATCGGAAACAGGAAGGGGCTCGGCAATCGCGGTGCCTTGCTTTTCAAACGTTATCGTGGAATCGAACTGCGCGGCATCAAACGACATGGTGCTATCGACGTGCTGTTGAGCCTCGAAAGACGTCGTCGCCTCAACAACATCCGCGGACGTCGGTTGCTGGGACTCAAAGGACGTCGTAGCTTCGGCAGCGTCGACGGGCACGGACTGCATAGCCTCGTTCTGCTCGAACTCTTGCGCCGCGCGCTCACGTGCCGCCTCGGCTGCCTGCTGCTGAGCGATAGCCTCCTGCTCGGCAGCCTCGCGTGCGGCAGCGCGCTTCTCCTCGAAATCGTCGACAAATTTCCTGCCCTTTGCAAGCGCACCCTTAAAGAAGCTGGAAGCGCTGGCGCCAATCGAAGAGAACGCGGATGCAATATCGGCATGGGGCGTTGCCGCGGGAATCTCGGCCGAGAAATCAGTATCGCTCTCGTAAGACACGCGCCTCGGCTGTTCAACGTAATCGTCGTCAGACTCGTCCGCAACGTCTTGCGCCGGCGCGGCGGGAGCCAAAATGTCCAGTCCTGCCGCGGGATCGATCGCAGACACCGCCTCGGGCTCGGCAGCGGTGACCGCGGCAGACTCATCATCCACGGTGGCAACGGGCGAAGGCGCAGTCACGACGGGGGCAGGCTCGGGCTCAAACGTCGGCTCCTCACCCTCCTCGTAATCGAGCGTGCAGGACTCGGGAAGCATTCCGAGCGCACGGATGGCATCCGAACCAAAGCGGATGTTGCCGGCGGCGTTGCGATAGAGCTTGGGCTCGGACTCGGCAGGCTCCTCCGCCGGCTCGGCAGCGGGAACCTCGTCATTGAACTCTTCGGCCTGGACAGCCTGATTCTGATCCTCGGGCACGATGGCGCCAATCAGCGTCTCGTCGGCAGACGCACCCTCAAAGCCCTCGATCTGCTCGTCGAAAGCCTCGCCCTGTTCGGGCTCGGTTTGAGCGTCGGGAGCAATCGGCTGACCGAACTCGTCCTCGGCGTAGGTAGGCTCTTCATACTCGATGGTGTTGCCGTAGTCGTTTTGCTGCTGGGCCGCGGCATACTCCGCCGCTGCGCGCGCCATTTCCTCGGCACGACGTTTCTGCTCCCCAAAATAGGTATCGAACGGAACATCGTCGGGAAACTCGTTTTCGCCCTGGAAGGGAGCAACGTTGTCCATAACGCCGAGCATAGCGGCGACAGAAGACTTGTTGCACACCGCGCCGGACGTATAGGGAAGAATGTGGCGGTTAGAGATGATGTTTGCCGCGTTGACAAGTGCAACGAGGGAAGCGAGGATCGCGACAATCCACAGCAGAACCTTGAGCGCGCCGGGGAGCGGCAGGATACGCAGGATGGCAACGGCAGCAGGGGCAACCGTGGCAACGGGCAACAGCTTGGCGATGAGCGCACGATACGAAGCATAGGGCTCGCGGGCGAGCAGCTCAGCACGGGGAGAGTCGTAGTGTGCGACAACGACCACCGGGCGGTTGCGCGGAGACGCGAGCGGGCCCGAGGCCTTGTGGTAGGCGATGACATTTTGGCTCACGCCCGTCTTGCCCAGGCGCGAGACTACAGGGTGGCCCGTGCGCTCGAGCACGTAAAGAACGGCGCCGACAACGGCCAGCAAGGTGCCGACCAAGCCGATACCGCCGCCGATGCCCATCAGCAGGGCGCCGGCAAACGCAAGAATACCGGTGACGGCAAATGCCAACCTACTGGGCGCCGGGGCATTGAACTCCTGAACCTCGGGGTCAAAGCCGTGGTTGCGGAAGATCTGAGCGATATCCTCGGCAGCCAAGCGCTCTTCTTCGCTGCATGCCGGCGTAATGCCGGTGTTCTGCAGCAGGTGGTTAATATAGTTCTGGGTGTTCGCCATGTGCGCTCCACATCCATAATCCGACAAATAGGCCCAATGCATGCACATTAGAACCGTATATAGTCGAAAGTATACCCCGAGCGAGCGCAAACGACCGAATTCGGGCCATCTTAACGCCCCGAGCGGACAAGGATATAGCCTAATCTCCATATCGGACTAAAATCATGGCAGCAAATCACCTTCTCATGCGAGGACTCTATGACGGCAAGCGACGCGACCGCGACAATTAAAAAGGGAAGTTCGGAGCCCAGTTTCGATAAAACGGCTCAGCGCATCCTCAACCTTTTCTTTGTGCTCAACAGCTCCCCCGAACCGCTGACGACCGAGCAGATTGTCTTGGATTCTGACCTGGGATACGGCTCGGGCAACATCGACTCGGATAAGCGCAAGTTTCGGCGCGATCGTGACAAACTGCTCGAGCGCGGCATCTTAATCAAGGAGGTTCGCCCCGCCGGTGCGCAGGAGACCGAGGAAAGCTCGTGGACAATCGACCGCGAGCACACGTTTGCTGCAGGCGGCCTCATCACCGCAGACGACGCCGACATCCTACTCAACGCCATCGACCAGACGCTAGCGGCCGGCTCTTCCACCTTTGCCGCGCCGCTTGCCGATATTCGCTCCAAGATTGCCTATCTCACCGGTGGGACGGCGGTGGACGAAGCACCGATCCGCCGCTCTCCCACCGTCGATGCGGTATGGAGCGCCTTTGCCGAGCGATGCGCGCTGCGATTTTTATATCAGAACGGACGCGGCGAGCAGAAAGAACGTACCGTCTGTGTCTACGGCATGTTCGAACGCGAGGGCGTGGCGTACTTCTGCGGCCTCGACAATGTCACCGACGACATCAGGACATTCCGCTGCGACCGTATCGTTCGCGCTTGGCGTCCTTCGAAGGCCTACGCCATCCCTGCGGACTTCAATCTCAACGACTATCTGTTCTTTGAATTCGATTTCGCCGACCGACCGCCCGTTGCAGCCACGTTCTCGTTCGCTCCTCAGACGCAGATCGATATGATCAACGGCCTCACGCGCGGGCGAGGTGAGCTCGCACACACCGATGCGGGATGGACCTGGAGCGTTGACGTGCGCGACCTTGAAGCCGCCGCCTCATTTTGCATGGCCCATGTCATGGACGGCATGAGGCCCATGGCCCCCAAATCGCTCAAGCAGGCGTGGAACCACCTCATTGAAAGGACGGTGCACGAGCATGCCCGTGCGTAAACTCACCAGCGAGCAGAGGCTCTCGCGCGCCATCGACATCATGGAGGCCCTCTACGCCGCCGGCGAGAGCGGCATGACACGAACCGAGATTTGCGGCCGCTTTGACATCACGGGAGTATCGCTCGACGAGATTCTCGAGATCGTCTCGACGCTCGCGGACCGAGAATCGGGTGCGCGCATCATCTGCGAATGCCACGGCGAGCGTGTGGTCCTCACCGGTGACGCTGGACGTGTGCTACCGCTGCGTCTGAGTGCCGCCGAAGGCGCTGTGCTCAACCATGAACTTGAATCGTTGGGGATCGAGCCACAGACGGCAGCTCGGATTCGACATGCCCTTCTACCCGAAGAGCTCGGTTATAACCAGCGCGTCTTTGACACCGTCAACCACGGGTCGCACTGGCAGCAGCTGAGCTGCGCCATTCAGGACGGTGTTCGTTGCCGCATCTCGTATCGCTCGATGGACGATGCGCGGCCACGCGAGCGTCTGGTCGACCCCTTGTGCATTACGGTAAACGGCGACCAAACATACCTGATTGCCTGGGACATCGCGGTCGATGAGCAGCGCACCTATCGCATGGATAAAATCGAGGAACTCACCTTGACGGAAGACTCCGTCGTGCCTCACACACCGGGCGTCGCATCCCTCCACGATTCCCTTGCCCAGACACAGCGTAGCGCAAAGCTCTTGATGCCATTCGATATGGCGGAGTATCTGGACTGGGCCGGCATCACCCTAATCGAGCGCAGCGGGGCAGACATGGCAACGGTAACCGTGCATTACGGCTCCGAGCGTTGGCTACTGAGCCAGATAATCGCAGCGGGCGGAGCCATCCGCATCTTGGATGACCCCGCCCTGTCAAAGCGTCTGTGCGATATGGCAAAAACCCTCGTCTGTCCGCTTTAGCGCCGCCGCTCGTGGCGTGCACGCCACAGTTGCAGATAGTGCCCGATCTGCGCCGATTCGATGCGCTGGTAGGAGCTCGTGGGCAGCGACGTTAAGAACTTCTTTCCGTAGCCCTTCGTCACCAGGCGCGGGTCGGCCAGAATCAGCACGCCGCAATCGGTCGACGAGCGGATAAGGCGGCCGGCCGCCTGCTTGACCTCGAGCACCGCCTCGGGCAGCGAATAGCGCGCCCAAGCGCGGTCTTCGCGCAGGTTGCGCTCGCACGAGAGCGGGTCCGTGGGACTCGAGAACGGCAGCTTGGGAATGATGACGCAGCGCAGCGTCTCGCCGCTGGCGTCGAATCCCTCCCAGAAGGCCTTAAGGGCAAAAAGCGACGAGGTCGGCTCGTTGATAAACCGGTCGCGCAGGCGACGAGGAGATGAGTTGCGCTGCTGGCAGTTGAGCTCCAGACCCGCACGGGCCATCTTGGGCTCAACGCGGGCGTACAGGTCTTCCATGTCGCGCCGATTGGTGAACAGTGTGAGCACCGATCCGCCCATGGCAAGATGGGCGTCGACCAGCACGCGCTCGAGCGCCGTAAGATAGCTCTCACGATCGCGCGGATCGGGGATATCGCCCGCAACGACTACAGCCATGTTCGAATCGAAGTCGTAGCTCGAGTCCAAGTGCAACGATGAGGATGTTGAAGCACCGATGCGATCGAGGCCGACCGCGTGGTTAAAGTGTTCAAAGCTTTTGGACACCGTCATGGTCGCCGAGGCAAAAATAGCCGTGTGAACCTCGGGCAGCCACTCGGTTGCCAAGGCCTCGCCAATGTCGATGCGCTCTGCGGTCATTGACTCTCCGCCGGCGCGCAACCTGCGATTGACCTGCAGCGAATACACGTAGTGTTCATCGGTGCCATCAATGATGAGTTTGAGGTTCTCGGCCAGCTCGTGCAGGCGGCGCGAGATATCGCCCAAGTCGACAACAACCTCGGGCTTGTCGGCGGCGACGGCTTGCACCAGCGCGTCAACGCTCTTGTCAGCTTGTTCCAATGCGTCGATGGCAGTGTAGGCCGACGGTAAGAAATCATGCCAGTCGTCAGATTCGCGCAGCTCGGGGCCAATCCATAGATTGGCATTGTCATAACCCCCACGGGCACGGCGGCCGAGCTCGCGAACGCCATCGAACACGTCGGCGATTGCCATGCTCGCGCGCGCAACCGTCGACGCCGCCTTGGCAGTAAGGCCCAGATAGAGCGTAGAGCCCTCGGAGGTTGCCAAATCACGGGAAACCTGGCTTAGCGCACCGGTGGTCGAGCCGCCCAGGCGCTCAAACAGAACGCGTGATTCGTCCGCCGACACCACGCGCGCCCACTGACGGCGCGCCTCGCGCTCGATGGAATGGGCCTCGTCGATTACCCAATGACGAATCGGAGGTAAAATCCTGCCCTCGGCCGCAACATTGCGGAACAGCAGGGAATGGTTGGTGACCACCACGTCGGCATGCGCCGCACGACGGCGAGCGCCGTGGACCAAACATTTATCAGGGAAAAACGGGCAGAGGCGGCGAGCACACTCGCGCGAGGCCGTCGTAAAGTCGGGGCGGTTGACGCTGCGCCACCGAATGCCAAGCGAGTCGAGGTCGCCATCGGCTGATTGGCAGACGTACGCCATAATGACCGCGACCGCCGTGAGCGTGTCCGCCGGATCGCGCTTGGTGGTAATCTCGACCTGGCCGCGACTCATGCGCTCAAGCTTGCGCAGGCACGGATAGTGGTCATAGCCCTTGAGAGCGCAAAATGACAGACCACCGTCCAGTTGCTCGGCAAGTTTTGGCAGCTCATGATACATGAGCTGGTCGGCAAGATTGTTCGATTTGGTCGCAATACCAACCGTGGTGTTGTTACGGCGTGCTGCCTCGGCAAAAGGCACCAGATAGGCCATCGATTTGCCGACGCCCGTGCCGGCCTCAATTACACGATGAGTGCCCGTGACCAGCGCATCGCGGACCTCGAGCGCCATCGCGATCTGCTCATCACGCGGCTCGTAGGTGGGATACATGCGATTGACCAGGCCACCTGGCGCATAGTCTGCCTCAATCTCCTCACGACTCGGCATCTTGAGTACCGGCAGTTCGTCGGCGTCCACCCGATCGTCGGCGCGATCGGCCTTGAGAACGTCAGCACGAGCGGCGCTGAGAGAGAAGATATAACCAGGGTTCTGCCCCGCCAAGAATGAGAAGATTGGACGATAGGACCAAGGCACGTCCGGATGCATGTCGGCTAGGCGCGCCATGAGGCCCTGGGGCAAGTCGGTGAGTGCCACGAGCAACACGCGCCATACGCCACACAGGGCGTCGACGTCGGCATTGGCACGGTGTGATACCGAGTCACAGCCAAACAGATCGGCCATAAAAGACAGCTTGTGCGAGGCCAGGCGCGGAAGCGCGATGCGCGACAGCGCCAGCGAATCGATCCAAATATCGCTCACGTTGACGCCGCCTTTGACCGACTCGATAAACGAGCGGTCGAACGTGGCGTTATGTGCGATTACCGGGCAACCACCGACAAAATCGGCGAGAGCGGCTACGGCCTCAACGGCCGACGGGGCATCTGCCACATCGGCATTTGTAATGCTCGTGAGCTCGGTAATCTCGGCGGGAATCAGCTGTTCGGGATGCACGAAGGTATCGAAGCGGTCGACGACCTCGCGGCCCGAAAGACGGGCCGCTGAGATCTCGATCAGCTCATTGTCCTGCACCGAAAGACCTGTGGTCTCGGTATCGAGGACAATCACATCTTCCTCGATAAGACCAAAGGACTGCGTTTTGGCGCGTTCGGCAAGCGTGGCATAGGAGTCGATGACAAACTGCGGCGTTCCTGACGAAACCGCGTCCTCGATTAGCATGCAATGCCCGCTCGACGAAGGCCCATACGGATCAGGCTGTCACAGACCTGCGGGAACGTCATGTCGTCGGTGTGGCGGATCTCATCCGGATACAGCGACGTATCGGTCATGCCGGGAATGGTATTGGTCTCGAGGATAACGGGGCCGTCCTCGCTCACGATAAAATCGCTGCGCGAGATACCCAGGCAACCGAGGGCCTTGTGAGCAGCGCAGGCAAGCTCCTGAGCGCGAGCATAATTCTCGGGTGAAATCTGCGCCGGAATGCGATGGATGTCCGTAGGGTCGACATACTTCACGTCCAGATCGTAGAACTCGCAGTCCTCGGGCTTACGAATCTCGACAATCGGCAGAGCGCGCACGTCATCTTCGCCGTATACGCCGACGGTGATCTCGGTACCCTCGATGCACTTCTCGACCAGCACTTTGTCGCCGTACTCAAACGCCTTGGCGATTGCCGCGGGCAGCTCGGAGGGCTCATGGACCAGGGAAATGCCATAGCTGGAACCGTTGACGGCCGGCTTCACAAAGCAGCGCTCGCCACAGACCTCGACGATATGATCGATATCGACTTCATCGCCCACCTCGAGCGCAAGGCCGGGGGCAATGGGAATGCCCGCCTTGGCGTACAGGAGCTTAGAGACTTCCTTGTCGGCACCGCAGGCGCTGGCAAGCACGCCCGAGGCCGTGTAGGGGATACCCAGGGTCTCCATGGCACCCTGCATGGCGCCATCCTCGCCGCCGGCACCGTGCATGGCGATAAACGCCACGTCAAAGCCGCCGGTCGCCATGGTTACCATAAAATCATCAGCGGCCGTGTCGAGCAGCTCCACCGAGGTGTAGCCGGCTTCCTTCAGTGCCACCACAACGTTTTTTCCCGAATTGAGCGAGATCTCGCGCTCGGCGGAATGACCGCCCGCCAAGACCGCTACGTGCATGTTCTCTAGGCTTTTACCCGGCATGGGCAGACTCCTCCTCTATAATTTCTGCAGCTGATACCATATTGTAGCGATACCCTCTACGTTTCCCCAAAATCGAAAGGCTTCCATGAATCCCAGGACTAAATCTCAGGACATTCGCGACTTGAGCCAAAACGATATTCGCGACCTTGTGGCCGAACTTGGCCAGCCCGCCTTCCGCGCGAAGCAGCTCATCGAATGGGTCTTCGAGAAGAACGTTTGTTCGTTTGACGATATGACCAACCTTCCCAAGGCTTTCCGCGAGCAGCTTAAAGAGGCTTTTGCCTTTGACACGCCGACTGAACTAACCAAGCAGGTTTCCAAAGATGGCTCTCGCAAGTATCTGCTCGAGTACCACGACGGCGTTTCCGTCGAGACTGTCGGTATGCCCCGTCGTAACAAGCTTTCCGTCTGCGTTTCTACCCAGGCTGGCTGTGGCATGGGCTGCGCCTTTTGCGCTACCGGTCTCAACGGCCTCAAGCGCTCTCTGACCGCTCAAGAGATCGTCGACCAGGTACTTCATGTATCCAACGACTTTGGCGAGCGCGTCACGAGCGTTGTCTTCATGGGCCAGGGCGAGCCGTTTGCCAACTACGACGAGGTTCTCAAGGCGTTGCGAATCCTCAACGACCCCGATGGCATCGGTATCGGTGCTCGTCACCTCACCGTCTCTACCAGCGGCGTTATTCCCGGTATTCGCAAATTTGCCGACATCCCTGAACAGTTCACGCTTGCCGTTTCCCTGCATTCCGCCATCCAGTCGACACGCAATAAGCTTATGCCCGGTGTTAAGAAGTACACGCTACTTCGCCTTCACGAGGCGCTTCAACTCTACACCGAGAAGACTGGCCGCCGCCCGACCTATGAGTATGCCATGATCGAAGGCGTCAACGATACGAATCCCGAGATGCAGGCGCTCTGCGACTTCTGCGAGGGAACGTTGTGCCACGTTAACCTGATTCAGCTTAACGACATCGAGGGCAGCCTGCTCAAGCCGTCGCCGATTCATAAGGTTGAGGATCTTCAGCGTCGTCTTGAGTCCCGTGGCATCGAGACCACGATTCGTAACTCCCGTGGTAACGATATTGACGCTGCTTGCGGACAGCTGAAGCAGCGCTTCAAAGTTCAGAAGAACGCATAGGGGAGTCGCACCCCAAAACGTTTCATGTGAAACATCGAACGGCCCCGGTTACAGGAGATGCAACCGGGGCCGTTTTATTTATTGACCTTAATTTTGAATCAGCTGCTACCTGTCCCATTTTTTACGGCAAAAATAAGGGGTCCTTGCCTCGTGAATCAGACAAGGACCCCTCAAAATATGCTAAGTAATTGTTAGGTACCTAATAGCCTACATTTTCCCATTGGTTGCTAACCCAACCTTGATTAATCTTGGGATTCTTCGTTACCTGAGCCGTACGCATGGCAACATCTTCTGTCATAACATCCATTTTCTTCTTGGATGTATCGACAAAATCTTGCGCACTACGAAGCAAACGACCTCGAAGTTCATCGTCTGTCGCGATCTTATAGCCAGCAAAGGCACCAGCCGCGACAGTCGTCGCCAATGCAATCGCAGTTAAAATCCTATTCCTCATCTTGGCCTCCTTGATCAAACTGAATCATTTCGCCAAGAATACGAGAGAGCTCTTCCTCGTCTTTAAACTCAATCTCAATCTTATTCTTTCCACGCGAGCTCTTCACACGCACGTTGGTATTAAAAACCTGACGAAGCACGCGGGCAGCTTTTTTAAAAGACTGAGGCGTTGCAGGCCTCGGCGTCTTAGGTGTCTCTCCGGCAGAAAACAACGGAGCAAGATTTTCTGTCGCTCTTACGGAAAGGCCCTCTGCAACAACCTTCTCTGCAAGTCGAATTCGAGCGTCCTCATAGGGAACTGCAAGAATCGCACGTGCATGACCAGCAGTAAGTTTGCCCTCAAAAATCATCTGCTGAACAACTTCAGGGAGATCGAGAAGGCGCAGCGAGTTTGTAATTGCAGAGCGTGACTTGCTGACTGCCTTCGACAATGTCTCCTGGGTCATACCGCTGGCATCGATAAGCTGGCGATAGCCCTTAGCCTCTTCGACGGGATTCAGATCAGAACGCTGAAGGTTTTCGATCAGAGCAAGAGCCAGCATCTCTTCATCATTAACATCTTTAATGATGACAGGCAGCTCCTCAAGACCAGCAAGCTTTGACGCTTGGTAACGACGCTCACCAGCGATGATCTCATAGCCGTTTCCATGCTTGCGAACCAAAAGCGGCTGCAAGACGCCATGTTCTTGGATTGATTCACTCAACTCACGAAGTTCAGTTTCGTTAAAGTGAATTCGCGGCTGATTAGGGTTGGGAACGATATCCTCAATAGGTAGTTTTGTTTCAGATGCGGCATTGGAAGCCGATGCAGCCGAACCACCGGTCTCATACTCGGCCTCTGAGACCAAAGCATTGAGACCACGTCCCAATCCGCCACGTTTCTTTACACTAGGCACGCTTGATCACCTCTTTTGCAAGGTTCATATATGCTTTTGCACCCTTATTTTGAGGTGCATAGGTAATTACCGGTTCTCCAAAAGACGGAGCTTCAGAGATTTTAACCGTACGGGGGATCAACGTCTTAAACGCCTTATCACCAAAGTACGATTGAACCTCCTCAACAACCTGATTCGATAGAGAAGTACGCGAGTCATACATGGTCATAAGCACACCGTAGGTGTCTAAGCCCTTGTTCAGACGAGATTTGACCATCTTCATTGACTCAAGCAGCTTCGTAACGCCCTCGAGTGCGTAATACTCGCACTGGATCGGAATCAAAACGCTGTCTGCTGCGGTCAAAGCGTTGATAGTAAGCAGGCCGAGCGAAGGAGGGCAGTCAATGAAAATAAAATCGAACTCATCCTGAATCGGCTCAAGCAAATCTTTGAGACGGGTTTCACGAGCAATTGCGCTTACGAGTTCAATTTCCGCGCCTGCAAGCTGAATTGTAGCCGGAATTACGAATACCTTTTTGCAATTTGTATCAAGAACAAGCGATTCTGCCGGCACATCATTCAACAATGCATCATAGATGCAGTGATCAAGGTCTTCTTTTTCAATTCCGAATCCACTGGTGCTGTTTCCCTGCGGATCAAAATCGACAATCAGTGTCTTACGACCCTGCTCACCCAGTGCTGCTGCAAGGTTTACAGCCGTCGTTGACTTACCGACGCCGCCTTTTTGATTGATGATTGCAATGATACGCGTGTCTTTTGCGCTCTTAGAACGCTTAACGTCGCGAAATCCCACGGTCCCTCCTGGTGTGTATTAAAGCTGTCAAACGGAGGATGTTTCACGTGAAACATTCCGAATCGATAGCAACCGCCATGTTTCACGTGAAACACTGCAAGTTGTTAGTATCCATTATGTTTCACGTGAAACATCTAGGCAAGCGGATTCTTCTTTGCCACGCCATTTGCACGAGGCAATGAAACGGATGCTGAATGACTCTTCTTAAGAACAATGAACTCCCTGTGACCCAAGCCTTCAGGCAAATCAATTGCGTCATTCAGAAGCAAAGTGAAGCCGCAAATCTTAGCTGCTGACATGCCGGAAGCAAGCTCCTCATCCGAAGGATTGCCCTTGGTGACAAAAAATAGCCCTCCATCCTTCAGGTACGGAGCCGCATACTCAACAAGAATCGGTAGAGGGGCCAGTGCGCGGGCGGTTACAACGGAGAACTGCTTCTTATGGCTTCGAGCATATTCTTCAAGACGATCATGAACCGCATGAGCATGTTTCAATCCAAGAGCGTGGACAAAGGAATTAACGGCATCAACCTTCTTGCCAACAGAGTCAATATAAGTAGCTTTACGATGCGTGGTTATGGTTAATGGAATACCAGGGAAGCCCGCACCTGTTCCCATATCGAGCAAAGCTCCCTCAGGAGCCTTATTGATATAGGGGAGCAAAACAAGTGAGTCGAGGATATGAAGTACGACAGCATCTTCTACGTTAAGAATACGGGTGAGATTGGTTGTCTTATTTGTTTCTAGAACCAAATCCAAATGCTGGATACATTTCCTCAGCTCAATATCAGTTACGCTCAAGGAATATTCTTTGCAATAGGAAGTTAGGCGACTCAACATCTCGTCAGCCTGCTGATCGGTAAGTACTAACAACGAAAGCTCCTTTCTGACAAAAATCAGCGTATCGAGAACTTTTGACAAAAAAAGGGGACGTGGAAACCACGTCCCCCTAGCATAAGCTCGAGTAGATTATCGAGCAACAATCACTACATGGCGATCAGGGTCAGAACCCTCAGAATGAGTATCGACCGCATCATTGCCACGAAGTGCAATGTGAACCAGTCGGCGCTCGTAGGCATTCATGGGCGGAAGCGAAACACTCTTGTGAGTGCGGATGGCACGCTCGGCAGCAGACTGAGCCATGGAGGCAACCTTGTCCTGACGGCGGCTCTTGTATCCCTCGACGTCCACTACAACCGGATACCTAAAGCCAAGCTTGCGGCTCACCAGCAAAGAGAACATAACCTGAAGGGCATCAAGGGTGCGACCATGACGGCCAATGAGAACAGCAAGATCGGGAGCCGTTACATCCAGAATCAGCTCACCCTCGTCACCCTCATACTCATCGATAGGAGAGTTGGCGGCATCGAAGTGCGAAAGGATGGAACGCAGGATGGAAATCGCAACATCGGCAATGGTGTCGAGCTCCTCATCGGTCAGCTCTTCACCAGCCTTGTAGCGCTGTGCAATCTCGGGATAATCGCCCGCGACCTGCGGGGCAACCTCCTCAAGCATATCCTCGATGATCTCTTCAGACATAACGTACTCCAAAAGTTAGGTACCTAAATAAGATTGATATCCCACTACTTCTTCTTGTGCGGGCGCGGCTTCTTCTCTCGACGAGTGACCTCAACCTGCAGCGGCGCGTTCTTAAGACGCTCCTCCTCATCGGCCTTGGCCTTCTCGATAACCTTCTGCGTCACAAAAATCTGCTGGATAACCTGCCAAGCAGACGAGACGTCGTAGTACAGCAGAACACCAACGGGAAGGCTCCAGCCCATCCAAAGCATCATGACCGTCATGACAACAGCCATCATACGCATGCTCTGAGCCTGCTGGCCGGTCTGGTTGCGCGACATATAGAGCTGCGGAATCAGGGTCAGGACGGCGAACAGAATCAGGCAGACCAGCGCAGGCAGCGCAACCATAAAGCCATCGGCAAAGGAAGCGCTCGGCGTGGTGGTCAGGTCGGGCAGGATGTTGAAGAACGAGAACGTGCCGTCGTTAAAGTACTGCGGCAGGTTGCGCAGCAACGTAAACAGGGCGAACAGGATAGGCATCTGAATCAGCAGCGGCAGACAGCCAGCCATGGGGTTGAACTTGTTCTCGCTGTAGAACTTCTGCATCTCCTCGGCCTGACGCTGGGGATCGTCGGCATAGCGCTCCTGGATCTCGAGCATCTTGGGCTGCAGCACCTGCATGCGAGCCGTCGACTTGGTCGACTTGAGCATAAGCGGCGTCAGCAGCAGACGGATGATGACCACCAGAATGATGATGGACAGGCCCCAGTCGACCGCAAAGGTCTGGATGAGCTTGAGCAGCTCGAAAAGGATGTTAACGATCCAATCCCACATGTAAGTTTTCCTCCGATAGCGAGTGCCCGCTAGGGCACAGGGTCATAACCGCCGACGTGCAGGGGATTGCAGCGAGCGATGCGCCTCACGGCAAGCCAGCAGCCTCTCAAAACACCGTGCTTCTCAATCGCCTGGATGGCGTATTGCGAGCACGTTGGGTAATAAATGCAGGCGTCAGGCAATAAGGGCGAAATAACCTGTTGATATATGCGAATAGGAGCGATGGCAACACGTCGCAAAACGTGATTGCTCATCGCTCCTCCCCGGCAACGCCGGCGCGCTTCATAAGCGAACGCAACGCCTTGTCCATCTCCTGCGGCGAGGAAACCCTAGTCTTGGGAGTTGCAAACAAGATGATGTCATAACCCGCAACGGGAAATCCGCAGCTGCGGGCGGCCTCGCGCATCACACGCTTAGATCGGTTGCGCACGACGGCACAACCGAGTCGCTTAGCACCAACGAAGGCGACCCTTCCGGAGTCGCCTTCGCCAACCGATTCACATATGGTCATTCGAATCAGAGGGTGATTGAAACGACGCCCCTGACTGAACACATGCTCGAAATCTTGCCGAGACTTAATAGTCTTCATGCGAGATGTGTGTATCGCTGCTAGACAGTGAGACGCTTGCGGCCCTTGGCGCGACGACGGGCGAGCACGGCACGACCACCCTTAGTGGCCATACGGGCACGGAAGCCATGGGTCTTGGCACGCTTACGCTTATTAGGCTGATACGTACGCTTCATCTTAAGTTCCTCCTGCTGCATTTCGAGTGTCCGCGGGGACGCGGACGCAGATATAGACACGTGAGCTTGAAGATTGTAGGGAAATCAATGTTCAAATGTCAAGAAATCAAAGGTAAAAGGTTGCGCAGTTCACACGGTTCCCCCATAAGCCAAGCTCGATTTAGCGCCTCATGGCAACATTTCACGATATTTCATCGAGTTTTCAACAGGTCATGTTGGCAATGTTGAGAACTTTTCGCCCGTTTTCCAAAGTTTTCAACAAGTTTTGAAAAGTTGTCGAAAGATGAGAAACGTTGCACGGTGAGCTACTATTTGTTCGAAACCTTTTGAAAGATTGCGAGCGGCATGTCTGACGACTTTTACACCATGGTCGATTCCGGAGACCCGGCACCCGACAACGAGCACATCACCGGCGTGCGCGAAGAGCGTGCGGAAGGCGAGCAGACGACCACGCAGGCGCCAAAAGCCATGTACGCCGCGCGCATCGCCGTCTATGACGACATGCTGTCGACACCGCGGGTGATCGTCATTGATCCGCAAGATGTCCGCACGTATTTGGAAGAGACGACCAACACCGTCTACCAGTGCATGAAAGAACAAGGTGGCCATATCTCGCTCATGGTCATCCGCGAGATTGTCGAAAACTTTATCCACGCACACTTTGCCGAGCCCATCATCTCGATTCTGGACGGCGGAGACACCATCCGCTTTGCTGACCAAGGACCCGGCATCGACGACAAGGAACGTGCTTTCGACTTTGGCGTTACCAGCGCAAACAGCAAGATGAAGCGCTATATCCGTGGAACCGGAGCAGGGTTTCCCATGGTGCAGGAGTATTTGGAAAACGCCGGCGGTGCCGTATCCATCGAGGACAACATGGGCAACGGCACCGTGGTTACGGTAAGCCTGAACCCTAAACGCGTGCAGGAAATCGAGCGTGCCGGCGGACGCGGCGCTGCCGTGCGGCCCGAGACGGAACAGCCCACATATCCCCTGCCGGGAGCTTTTGCGCAGCAGCCCATGGCAGCGCAGCAGATGCAGCCCCCCGTGGGACAGATGCAGCAGCCCGGAATGCTACCTACACAAGAACCCCGGGCGGCATCGATGTCGATGCCGACAAACACGCCAGAGACCATGCCGCTGGCGGATCAGGATGCAGCAGCAATGCAGCAGGCGACGGGGGCGCCGGGTGGCCAGCAAATGGGCTATCAGCCGTACCAACAGGGATATCCATATCAGCAGATGCCGCCACTGGGGTATGGCCAGCAGTTCCCGCAGCAGTACCAGCAGGGATATCAGCAGCCGTACCAGCAGATGGCGCAGCAGCAGTACAACCCCTGGGCCCAGCAGATGCCTCCGCAGCCTTACCAACAGTGGCCTCAAAGTTTTCAACAGCAAATGCCGCCGATGCAGAGTTCTCAACAACCAGCAGCTCAAATGATGTATCCTAATGCAGCAAATCAGTATGCGCAGCCACAACCGGACGTGTTCGTAAGCGATCGCGGCAACGCCGCGCTGGGCTATCTGGCGCAAAATCAAGCGTGCGGTGCAACCGATCTGGCGAGGGCGTTTGGAAACTCGGCCCCCACTTGGTCACGCACGCTCAATGACTTGGCGCAGGCCGGCTTGGTCATCAAGCATGGCCAGAAATACCATCTGACCGAACTCGGCGCCGCTCGCGTGCGAGCTCAGAGCTAAAGAACGGGAGAGACAGTGGACGAGGAAGCAAGCATCATCCTGGGGGATGCCATCGCCTTTTGCCAGCGCGACGGCCAAGATGCACGCCTCATCAACATGCTGGGGCAATCGCGCGCCATAAGCCTGACCGAAGATACGCTCACGATCGAGGCACCCTCGCGCTTTGCCATCGCGCAGCTCAAAAAGCATCAGCCGACTATTGAGGCCTATCTGGAAGAAATCGCCTTTGCACCGATTGCGCTCGACATCGTGGCACCGCAAGGCGCCGCGACGG
>CAJMOM010000003.1:0-31432 GCA_905215005.1 uncultured bacterium
GTCTTGCGCAGGACTGTAGAGCAGCAAACTTAAACAGCGGGCGGCCCGTTTCGGGAATCTGCCCCCGCGCACAGAAGGGGATTCCTTTTGTCAAAAAGGGACAGGTTTATTTTGGTAGGTTTTTACTGCTTGAATTTGAAACATTCCGTTCGGTCAAAGCGTATCTATGGTGAGGGCCTCAGCAAGAAACATCAGCATCACCGGGAGGTGATTATGGAAGAACAAGCATTTAGACAGGCGGTCGAAGACCACCGGGATGTCGTGTTTCGGATCGCGTTGACGTACCTGCGTGATCGCGCCGACGCCGACGATGTCGCTCAAGACGTCTTTCTGAAGTTACTCAAAAACGATGTGCAATTTGAAAGCTGGGAACATCTTCGTCGATGGCTTATCCGGGTCACGATCAATGAATGCAAATCGCTCTTTCGAAAGCCATGGAGGCGTGTGGAGGATATTGAGAATCTGGCCGATTCGCTTTCGGCGGCGCAGGATGAGACCAAGGCGGTCTTGTCAGACGTTATGCGACTTCCGGAGCGATTTCGTGTTCCCATCGTGCTCTATTACTATCTGGGCTTTTCGACCTCAGAGATTGCCGAGTTGTTGCATGTACCAGCCGCGACCGTTCGAACGCGTTTGGCTCGCGGTAGGTCGAAGCTCAAGTTCATCCTAGAGGAGGGCGACCGTGAAATCCAATCAAATCAAGCAGGCCTTCGAGTCCGTCCAAGCTGATAGCGATCTTGCAGACCGCGTCCTAAATACCGCTGCGGGTGAGCCGCTTCATCGAAAGGGCCACGCGAAGCCTCTGTATGTTGCCGTAATCGGGTGTCTTGTCGGAGTGTTGGCGACCGGAGGGGTCGCCTACGCAGTTATCAATTCCAGCTATTTTGCCTCAGCCTGGGGAAACCACGGCAACGGGGATTCCATTACCTGGACCAACGGCGGCTCATCGGGGACTCAATATACCTACACCAGAGAGTTCGGTGACGGCATCGCGCCCCAAAGCCTGGAGGGCACAGTCCAGAAGGTTGATCTGTCCGTCGAGGGTAATGGCTATACGCTCGATATCCATGAGATGGCTATTGACCAAAACGGCTGCGGAGCCGTGACGTTTACGTTGTCCAATCCAAATGGCGTTAACTACTACAAGCCGGCAGCAGAGACAGGCGAACTTGTTCTCTATGGTGAAGAAGAACAAGGCATCGGTACGCCCAGCATGAACTTCGGCGAGGAATGGGCTGACACACGCTGCACAATTGATAAAGACACATCAAGCGACACGGTCATTAACGGCACGATGTACTTTGCATCTTGGAATCGCGATCGAGATTTACGACGCGCTGTCACTTGGAATATCTCCTGGACAGAGGGCGAAGGCGAGGATGCGAAGCCGTTCGAGGCATCGACGCCTGAGTTTAGCGTTGGAGCGCACGTCGATACAAAGGAACTCCGCTCCGATGACTCGCCTCTCGAGATCAGCCCGTTTTCTATCCAGACACACATCGATGATCTGGGCATTGACGCAGTCACGAAAAAGTTGACCGTTACCTACAAGGATGGATCGGAGCAGATTATCGAAGATGATACTGCGGGCGCGTACAATTTCTATGTCTCGCTGACGCGCAATAGCGGAGAGAACATCTCGGTGCCGACAAAACTGATCAATGTCGATCAAGTGGTCTCGGTAACCCTTGAGGGCACGAGGTACACATCAACAGGAGAGACCGAAACAGAAGTACCCTTTACCATCGTTTATTCGTAAAGTCTGGGCCGCTTCCCAAGGGGGGAAGCGGCCTTTTTAGCGTTATATGGACGAGTGGATTGGACGTTATTCGTCTGATTCTAGGAAGAACGTAGCAAATGGATGCGGATCACCGTGAAGAGTGGCGTTTTCCCAGATAAAACCGACCAAAATAAACCTGTCCCTTTTCGGCAGGTTTCACTTGCACTTTAGCGTGCGACAGCGGATAATGCCGAGCATTCGAGAATTCGCCAATTGTTGCCGTTAATTGATAAAGGAGGCCCCATATGGCCATGGAATTCAAGCGCAGGTTGCCGATCCCCATGGAGATCCGCGAGGAAATGCCGCTTTCCGCCGAGCTTGCCGCCAAAAAGCAGGCATTCGACGCCGAGGTCGCCAAGGTCTTTACCGGCGAGGACGCACGCAAAGTGCTCATCATCGGCCCGTGCTCTGCCGACCGCGAGGATTCGGTGCTTGAGTACATGAACCGACTGGCCAAGACCGCCGAGGAGGTCAAGGACAAGCTCATCGTCATTCCGCGCGTCTACACCAACAAGCCGCGCACCAAGGGCACTGGCTACAAGGGTCTGCTGCACAACCCCGACCCCGAGGCGCCCGATGACCTGCTCGAAGGCGTCAAGGCAATCCGCCACATGCACCTGCGCGTCATCGAGGAGACCGGCTTCTTTACCGCCGATGAGATGCTCTACCCGTCCAACTACCAGTACCTCGTCGACCTGCTGAGCTACGTTGCCGTGGGTGCACGCTCGGTCGAAAACCAGGAGCACCGCCTGGTGTCGAGCGGCATTTCGGTGCCTGTGGGCATGAAGAACCCCACCGCCGGTTCCACCACCGTCATGCTCAACTCCATCTACGCCGCCCAGGCACATCAGAGCTTTATCTTCCGCAACTGGGAGGTTGAGTGCGACGGCAACCCGCTCGCGCACGCCGTCATGCGTGGCTACATCGGTCTCGACGGTCGCACCTACCCCAATTACCACTACGAGCACCTGGAGCGCCTGGCCGAGCGCTATACCGAGCATGCCGGTTACGCCAACCCGGCGGCGGTCATCGACTGCAACCACGACAACTCGGGCAAGCGCCCGCTGGAGCAGTACCGCATTTGCAAGGAGGTGCTCGACAGCTGCCGCCGCAATGAGTCCATCTCCAAGCTGGTCAAGGGTTTTATGATCGAGTCTTACCTTGAGGACGGCAACCAGCCGGTCGATGGCGGTGTCTTTGGTAAGTCGATCACCGACCCGTGCCTGGGCTGGGAAAAGACCGACTACCTCATCCACGAGATCGCGGAGCGGGTTTAGTTACGCGGGCCGCATTTGGACAATCTGACGTTCAACTTCAAGGGCGCGACCAGAAGGTCAGCGCCCTTTCGTTTCACGTCACCTTGTCTCAAATGCGGCCCGCTCGCTGTCCGTCCTCTGCCTGCGGCGTTGTCTTGCTCCGGATGCGGCAGTTAGGGACGTTCCTTTTCTGCCAGCAGTCTGGGATGTTCCTTGGGGTAGTCATTGGGGACGTTCTTTAATGACTGGTCGTTTAAGAACGTCCCCAACGACTACCCAGAATGAGAGTGGATAATCTCCCGTTTTTGGCCTATACCAGCGCTAAAAGTGGGAGATTATCCACTCTCATCGAGCAAGTGTCCGAAAATCCGCCCTCATTCCTTCTTAGGACCCTCCGTCCCCGAGGATTCGAGGCTCGCCTGCCGAATGGTCGATGCGGCCGTCCTGCGTCCATGTCACACTCAGGGGTGGCCTGACCCAACTTGGAAGGAGCCCCCATGAGCCTTGACAACGTAACTCTGCGTGCCGCCACGCTCGATGACCTGGCCGGCATCGCCGCCATCTACAACCAGCTGTGGTGCAACACGCTGCGCAACCGAGGCGACGTCGAAGCCGCCGATTTCTGTGCGCGCTTTAACATCGCCATGCAGCTGCAGCGCTCCCCCATCGCGCTCGTTGCCGAAGCTGAAGGCCGCATCATCGCCGCTTGCTGCATCGGTATCTTCGAAGACGGCAAACCACGCACCAATCCCACGTGGGAGCCCTGCTACAACGAGATGTTCGTCCAGGCAACCGAGATGGCAAAGACCGCCGATGCCAAGCTCGAAGGCTCGCTCTTTGGCGATAGCCGCGAGAAGGCAACAGCCGACCGCTTTGCCGCCACGGGCAACGAATATGCCCAGGGCCAGCTCAACCTGATCATCATCGTGCCCGAATGGCAGGGCAAGGGGCTCGGCCGTGCGCTCATCGACCTTGCGCGCGCCGAACTCGCCAAAGCCGGGTGCACCAAATTCTTCCTGATGAGCGACTGCAACTCCGACTGGCAGTTCTACGAGCACCTCAACATGAAGCGCATCTTGGAGGATCACAGCCAGGACACCGGCGACGGATTTATCGTCTATATGTACGGAGGCGACACGCAGGCTTAACTTGCATGTCGCCTCACGGGCTTTCTACAAGACGGCCCAAACCATCAACCAAGACGAGTCAACAAGGCGCGCTCTCCTCGGCAGCAAGGGCATTCGTGCTGTAACGAGTGGTGGAGATGGCCACGCTTGCACACAACTGTCTCGGATAGATAGCGGTCGAGCAGGCGCGCCCATGTGCGTGCGTCAAGACGCTCCTCCGCCCTGCCATACAGCGATCGACGGAGTGCCTCGCCCATAATGCCGCTAAAATCATCGAGCTCAAGAGCGTACTTTGGGACAACGTATCCGACCAACGTCCCCACAAACGGGCTGTGCCCATTACACACGCAGCTGTTTATCAATGGTGCAGGCGGAATGTCATCGTCGTCCAGGTCAAATATGTCCAAGTCCAGCTCACCAGAAGCGTATGGGTGTATTCCGCGGTTAAGCATCTTAAAGATATGGACCGCGAGTCCAAAGTCATCCGTCTGTGGCGTAAACACGGGGGCATTCGTGGACGCTGCCAAGCTCTCGAAATCGCTGATGCCGGCTATCTCCATGAGTTGAAGCACCTCGGGGGCAATATAGCCGGGAGCGGCGCACGCAGTCCTATGTGTCACATCCGAAAGCGTAAAGCTATACGAGCGCCTTGATGGTATCCATGCCCGCATGCGCCGAAGCCTCGCAACCCTTCTGCCCGTTGAGCACGCACTCGAGCAGCGTATCGTATGCGCGCTGGGCTTCGGGGGCCAGGTACGCCCTGTTAAACATGCCCTCGGGTCGCACGTTTCCCTTCGAGTCGATCATATAAGGCCCCAATCTGTTTGGTTTCCCCAGATTGTGTGCCCGCACACCCAAGCCGCACGGCCCGCCGTTCAGCTGAAACCACCACACAAAAAGTCCGCCGACCATTGAAGTCGGCGGACTTTCGCGTGCGGACAATCAAGCACTGTTCACCATGGAACTGCTATTTACAGCGCGCCTTGGGCTGCTGCTGGGTGATGCAGTGGATGTTGCCGCCACCATAGATGACCTCGCGCGTCATGATGCCGATGACCTCGCGATCCGGATAGGCGGCTTGGATATCCTTGAGTGCCTGGGCATCGTTGGGGTCGCCAAACTGTGGCACCAGCACCGCCCCGTTGATGGGCAAGAAGTTGAGGTAGCTGGGCTCAAAGGCGTCCTCGGGAGTACGCGGCAGCACACCCTCGACCGGATCGATGGTCGATGCCTCCTCCTCGGTCATATATACCGAGGTCGCAGGCATAATCACCTTGTGGATCTTGAGCTTGCGGCCACGGGCATCCGTCGTCTCGGAAAGCGTCTTATACGCCTCTTGGCACTCCTTGTAGAACTTATGGTTGGGATCATCGGTCCACATGCAGCAGACCTCGCCGGGCGCACTAAAGCATGCGACGTCGTCCACGTGCCCGTTGGTCTCAAACGGGTCGATGCCATCCTTGATCCAAATGACCTTCTCGATGCCCAGGTACTCGGCAAGCTTCTCCTCGATCTGCTCCTTGGTGTACTGGGGATTGCGGTCCTCATTGAGCAGGCACATCTCGGTGGTCACCACGGTGCCCTGGCCGTCGCAGTTAAACGAGCCACCCTCGAGGATATAATCCTCGGGACGATAGCGGTTAACCTGCTCGAGCTGTGCCACCTGCAGGCCAATGGAAGCGTCCTTGTCCCACGGGAAATACAGGCCGTCAATGAAACCGCCGTAAGCATTAAAGTGGAAGTGCGAAAGAGCAACCTCACCATTGTCATTAACGAGGAACGCCGGGCCGGGGTCGCGAATCCAGCTGTCGTTGTACTCCATGTGGATAACGCGCACGTTCTCAACGCCGTCGAAGATCTCACACACCGCGGGGAAGTCTTCAGTGTTGACGCCCACAGTGATGGGCTGAAAACGTGCAACGGTCTTAATAATCTCGGTAAAGACCTTTTGCGCCGGCTTGGCACCACAGCGCCACACATCCGAGCGATGCGGCCACAAAATCCAGGTGCGCTCCTGCTCCTCGTACTCGCCGGGCATATAGAACCCGTCCTTCTTAGGTGTGGACTCACTCTCGTAGATGGTCTTCATTTCAAGCTCCTAAATCTCGGTGCTTTTGCTTGACGAGACCATGATGCGGCCGCACCGAGATGTTCTCAATGGTCCCTCGAGCCCCTTTCAGCGACCGACGGTATACCATTCGCTGACCTAAAGTTCTATTCAGGCCGAGAACATGACATACTGGGTTCCACAATGGAAAGGATGCCCTATGCCCCCATGCAATAAACAGCAGACTATTGAGTTGGACAGTACGACCTGGACTGCTCTCAACGAGCTCGCGCTTGCAATCCACGCATCACACGGTGTCGATAAGCTGCAAAAGGAGGCCCTCGAGGGAACGACAGGGCTCGTGCCCCATCGGATCGCCATGTTCGACCTGATCGAGGCGGCGGGCAGTGATGCCCCACGCTACGTCCACCCCGCAAGCAGCGGAATGGACGACCGCGCACTGAGCGACTACTACAACCGCTACGCCGCGATGGACTATACAACATGGAGCTTTGACTTACATAAGGTCGGCGTCTACCGCGACCTCGACCTCGTCGACGTCGAGCGACGCGATGCCACGCCCATCTATCGCAAATGGATGGAACCGCAGGGCGTCTACTTTGGCTGTACGGCCACGCTCGCGCACAACGACAGCCCGCTAGGAAGCATCACCCTGTTTCGTGAACGCACGGCCGGAGACTTCACCGACACCGAGCTCGCAATCCTGCTCGAAGTCGCTCGGCACGCGAGCCTCGCGCTCGCCAACCTCTATCCTCGGGGCATTAAACTCACCCAGACAGAAGACACAAACCAGCTAAATGCTTTCATTACAGAACACAATATCCAACCGCGCGAAGCCGAAGTCATGCGGCTCATGCTCGACGGCAAAACGAACAAACAGATGGCAAACGAGCTATTCATAAGCGAGTCAACCGTCAAGAAGCATGTCAACGCCATCTATCGCAAGCTCGGCGTCAGCAACCGCCTGGGCCTCATGACTGCCACGCAAAACATCCCGCGATAAAAAAGGGCGCCCTCCATGCAGAGAACGCCCTTTGATTTCGCCATTTGAATTAGTGTCGGCTCTGGCTCAAAGAGTAGACAGGTTTATTTTGGCAGGTTTTATCTGGGCAAATGTCAGCCGCCGCGAGGGAGCTGCCTTCCCTCGCGGCGGTCTTCTAACAGAAAAAACCAAGTGAGTAGGCTTTTTGCAGGAGGTCAAGCACGCCCCAAAACGCCACAGCTCTGACCTGCGGTTTTATTGAGCATTTGTCGCGATGTGCTCGGCATATCCAAATAAGTCTACTCACTTGCATCTAAGACGCACCAGATAGGCAAAAAACCGCCGCAAAAGGGGCCGGTTCCCTTCGCGGCTGTTGTTAATGCGCCGAGCTTGTTATCGTAAAAGCCAATCACGCGCCGAAACCACACTACAGTCTTTCGACTCATACGTTGAGTCCACGCGGGCCACAACATAGCGCGCATCTTTTGCAATGTCGATCTCATCGCATACAGTCTGTAGATGGCGGGCGTACTTATCGTGATACGTTCTGGATGATTTTATTTCGATAGCCTTGGGACTCCCTGAGTTTGTACAGTCGAGCAAATCGATTTCACGCTTGCTGTCGTCCCTATAGAAATACAGCTCGGGATTCTCGCCCACGTTGAGATGGCTCTTCGCCGTTTCGGAAACGATGAGGTTTTCGAAAACGGCCCCCAGATAAGGGCTCTCCAATAGTTGCTCCAGTGATCCAATTTTGAGCAAGTAGCAGAGCAGCCCCGTGTCGTAAAAATAGAGCTTGGGCGTTTTAGTTAGACGCTTCTTGGCATTTGCATAATAGGGCTGCAGCGAAAACGTCAGGTAGCTCTGCTCCAGGATGGACAACCAGCTTTTAATGGTCGATACGCTCACGCCCGTATCTCGAGAAAGCGAGGATATATTGATGAGGGCACCGACGCTCTGAGCAATTATGGACAGAAACTTATGAAACTCCGCCTTATTGCGCACATCAAGCAAGCCCACAACATCGCGCTCAACATAGGTATCGATATAGCTGGGGAAATAAACCGAGGACGGCATTCCGGCGGAACGCAGGCGAGGGTATCCCCCTTCGAGCGCGAACAAATCCACTTCCAGCTGCCCCTGCTGGCCCCTCTCCGCTTCTCGAAACGATAATGGCAGCAATTTTAAGATCCCGACTCGCCCGGCAAGAGACTGCCCGATGCTTTTCATCATCAAAAAGTTTTGCGAGCCTGTAAGGATGTATTGACCGGCGTCTCCCCGCTCATCCGAAACGACCTGGATCATTGAAAACAAATCCGGCGCGTATTGCGCCTCATCGATGATGAGTCCGCCCTTTCGGTTGCGGATAAAACTCACCGGATCCTCCAAGGCCGCGCGCCTCGTTTGAGGGTCCTCAAGCGTGACGTAGGAATAGTCGGGAAAGGCATGCCGAACCAGCGTAGACTTACCACTCTGCCTAGGCCCTGTCAACGACACAACAGGAAACCAGCCTGCCATGCGAATGAGCAACTCATGCAAATCCCTGTTAATGAACTCAGCCATATCAACGCCCCTTATTACGCTGTTACCATAATCGAATAGTTTCATTCTCCATAATCTTATAGTAGCGTTTACCATAATCTTATAGTAACCCAGTTCAAAAGCATTATTTATAGAGCCGAAATCTCAGACCCTAAATAACAAAAGCCACCACAATGGGGGCTGTCCCCATTGTGGTGGCTTGCAGGCAAGTTAACTTGTTCGACTATCGTACGCCAGCCATGTCCGAGCCTAGAGCGTGGCAAGGCGCTTGGACTCGTGCGCGGCGAGCGCAATGGAGATGATGCCAGTAATGGCATCGGCCACCACCAGGGCGATCCACACGCCCTCGACACCCATCATGTTGCCGAGGAGGTACATAAGCGGCACCGAGCAGATCACATAGCGAAGCAGGCCCGTAAACGTGGCGACACCCACCTTCTCGACCGCCTGGAAATACATCGACATGGTCATGGCAAGATAGCCCAGGGCAACAGCCAGGATGACAGTACGCGTGGCGTTGGCGGCAACCTCAACGAGCGCAGGATCGCTGCCGGCAAAGAAGGCGCACACCGGGGTGGCGGCAAGCCAGAGCGCGACGGTGACCAGCGCCAGCGTCACAACCTGGTACTTAAGCGTGCAGGAGAGCGTCTCCTTAAGGCGTGCCCAAGCCTTTGCGCCGGCGTTGAAGGCAGCGATGGGCTGCAGACCGTAGGAGAAGCACTGGGCAACCATCATGGTAATGTAGAGGATGTAGCCGTTGATCACGCCAAAGGCTGCGATGTAGAGCGAGCCCATGTCGCCGCCGAGCGAACCCAAAAGCGAGTTGGCAACGGTATTAAAGATAAAGGTCGCACCTTGGACCAGGAAGAACGGGAAGCCGATCTTGAAGATCTGGCCGCAGATGGCGAGGTCGAGCTTAAGGTCGGCCAGGCTAATCTGGAGCTGGGACTTTTTGCCCCCGATGAACCAGAAGATACCGATGGCCCAGATACCGATGGAAAGCCCGTAGTACACGCCGGCGCCCATAACGCCAAACTTGAGCACAAACGTGGAAAGCGCGAGCCAACAGATGGCGACGATGGCCGAAACGGTCATGAGGTTGGCCTGGATCTGAACCTTCTCGTCCACACGCATCACAGCGGTGATCATCTGGCCAATGACCGTGAGCGGCAGTAGCACGGCGAAGGTGCGCACGCCGGCAACGGTATCGGCCATGATGTCGGGCGTGGCGCCAAAGAATGCGCAAATGGGCTCGGTAAACACTGCCATCACCACAGCAAGCAGCACACTCACGATCGTGGTAAGCCAAAAGCCCTGGCTAAAAGCCTTGCTTGCGCCCTTGATGTCGCCGGCACCCAAAAGGTTGCCCACCACGGCGGGCACGCCGGTGCCAAACAGGTTGCCAAAGGCCAGGTTGATGTACTCGACCGACATAATGATCGAGACACAGGCCAGGCCGTGGGCACCTAGGCCCCAACCCATCACGAGGCCCTCAAGGACCACCATGATGATCTGGGCGAGCATGCCCTGGCCGGTGACGATGGTGTACTTACGCACCAGACCGGGAATCGGTTGGGAGGCGAGCTCGCGCTCCTCCTCCACGGCAGCGGTTACTTCTTCTGCCATTGTTCTCCCCTTTCCTTGAGAGAGTAGTGCTGAATGGATGTCAGGCGGCTGACAACTGGCACCAAGCCGCCCAATCAAACGATGGCGCTATGCCTCAAAGACCACCTTGCCGGCGATCATCGTGAGGGCTGCGGTAGCCTCGAGCACCTCGGCCGGCTCGCAATCAAAGAGATTGCGGTCGAGCACGCAGATATCTGCCTGTTTGCCGCACGCGAGCGTGCCGATGCGGTCCTCGGCATGCATGGCGTAGGCGCTGCCATAGGTGTAGGCGCGCAGAGCCTCGGCCATGGTAATGCGCTCCTGGGGGAACCAGCCCTCAGGGTTGGAACCGTCCTCGAGCATGCGGAAGACCGCGCCGTACACCTCCTCCATGGGCTCCAAGCCCACAACGGGGAAGTCACTGCCCAGGTGCACCACGGCTCCGCTGGCAAGCAGGCTATGCAGGGGCCACGAAAGCGCGGCACGCTCGGGACCCACGGCTTCGTCCTTGGCAAGGTCAGCCATATCGAGCAGCATGTGCCACGGCTGCATGCCGGGGCAGACGCCGAGCTCGGCATAACGCGGCATATCCTCGGGTTGAACCGTCTCGTTGTGCTCCATGGAGTGGCGACAATCCCGCTTGCCATGCAAGCGCTCGCCCTCCTCAAAGCAATCGAGCACAAAACGCACCGAGCGATCGCCGATTGCATGGATGCGCGTGTCAACGCCCCATTCCTGCGCCCTCAGGATGGCAGCACGGATGCGCTCCGGCTCCTCCGCGGGCTCACCACAGGTATCGGGCGCGTTGCTATAGGGCTCAAGCATCCAGGCGGTATGGTCGGAGCACACGCCATCAAGGAACTGCTTAAAGCCGTGCCACTCCACCTGCGTACCCGGGAAGGCATATTTCTCCTTGATCTGCTCGAGCGTCAAGGACTCGTTTTCGAACAGGTCGGTGTACAGGAACACACGCAGCGGCAAGTCGCCCTTGGCATTAAGACCTGCCAACACCGCATACGGGTTTTCCATGCTCACAAACGTAGGATTGACCATGCCGACCGTAGTGATTCCCAGGGCATTGGCGCGCCGGGCGGTTTTTGCAAACGACGCGTCAACAACCTCGGGCGCTGGGTCGTAGACCTCGTCCATAAAGAAGACGCCGGCGTTGTTGGAAAACACGCCCGTCAGATTGCCCTCGGCATCCTTAAGGATCTTGCCGCCTGCGGGATCGGGCGTCTGCGAAGTTACTCCCACCTTGTTGATGGCGCAGGTATTGGCACTAAAGGTATGCATGTCAACCTGCTGCAGAAAGACCGGGCGGTCCGAGATGTACTCATCGATCATCGCGGCCGTGGGCATCTCGGGGACATCCCACTGGAACTGGATAATCTGGCAGCCCAGAATCCACTCGTTATCGGGATGGTCGGCCGCAAACGCCACGACACGTTCCATCGCCATCTCAAAACTGGTGCAGTCGATGAGGTTGACGGCAAAATCGGGGTCGGTCATAAACGCGCCCTGGGCAAAATGCGTGTGCGAGTCGATCAGGCCGGGCATGACGAGCTGGTCGCCAAAGTCGCGCACCTCGGTATCGGGACCGATAAACGGTGCCAGGTGAGCATCGTCACCGCAGGCAACGATTTTATCGCCCCGCACGGCAACGCCGCCCTTAAACGGCTCGAGCCCATCGCCGGTAAAGACGGCGTCGCTCTTGATAACTACATCAGCCTTGTCCATGTGAGCCTCCTCAGGCATCTTTGGTTGCAACGCGGACGCACCGCCCGCGTGGGCACTCGGTTGGGAGCGTAGCGCTCCCGCATCGGCGCGTGCCTACAAGCCGTGCTCGGACGTCTGTCCCACGTCCGCGGCTTCGCGCTACACCCATTGATACACAGGGGCAAATCCGTGCCAAGGCCAGGGACCGCAAACGGTCAGTTTAAGCAGGTTTACACGCTTTACCTGCAGGTTTATTGTCTGAGATTATTACCGCTTCATTACGCCCAACGGTGTGGCCGCCCACACAGCAAGACCCGCATGCGAGGAAGAATGAGGCTAGGAACGCCAAAAGGTATCTATAAGGTCATCTCGGTTGGAGACGCCGCTTTTAACGTAGATGCGATGCAAGTGTGCCTTGACCGTGCCAGGGCTGATGACCAACTCGCTGGCGATGTTTTGGGCGTCGTTGCCCTTCAGCACCAGCGTGAGCACCTCCTGCTCGCGCCGTGACAGCTTATGGGCGTCGGCATAAATCACCACACGCGATGCGAGATCGTCCTCAGAGCTTGCGCTCTCGGCTGCCACGTCCTCATCGGCACGCGGATGACGGGCATACACACGCAGGATATGGCTAAACTGGCAAAAAAGCTGAGCCGCGCATACCACGAGCAGCACGTTTTCGGAGATATTGCGCTCGGACAGATACCACAAAAAGAGGCCGATGACGGGGTTTTGGGAGTCGGGACGGCAGAACAAGATCATGTAGGTGTCCTCGGCGATCACACAAAACACAAGAACGAAGGCCACCTTCCAAAAGAGCTTTGAGCGGTCGAGGTCGAGTTTCTCAACACGCGTTGCTCTGTACCGGTAATGCCAGGCGGCATAGGCAAGACATCCTACATTGCCCAGGTCACGCGTGAGCCAAAAGAGATACTGCTGCACCTCTCCGGCAGCGCCGCTGCGAGGCACCAGCAGCAATTGCAAGATTGAAAACGGCACGATAGCGAGTCCGAGCATGCGCGACGTCGGTCTTTTGCGCAAGCGCGCAAACATCCATAGCACCACGCAGGCATAGATGGCAATACCAAGCACGCAGCGCAGCAAGGGGTGCTGCAGCGGCTCGCTAAAGGTAACGGCGTAGTCGTATTTGAGCCGATTGTACTCGTCAAAAAAGATGACCGACATATCGAGCATATAGAGCAAAAAACCCGCCGCGGCCACGAGGCTGTCGCGACGGCGCGTCATGAGCCAAACCACCAATGCCACGGCACTGGTCACCAGAGCCACACCCATGATAATCGTGGTGTAGATATAGAACGCGAAACTCATGCCCGCCTCCCCTGTCTAGATGCTGTGAGGATGTTGACAGATTCTTTGCCGCAAGATTAGACTCACCGATTAAACGTACTGTATCGTTTAGATAAACAAGCTGTGTCTCACCGATGAAAGGAGATGCCATGACACCGATCGCTCCGCTCAAGATGCTCGTCGCGCCCGCCGCCAAGGCCATCACCCGACTCGGTTCTTCCATGACCTACGACAATGTCCCCTGCGCCGTTGAGGCGCGTTCGGACAGCTGCCCCTACCTGGGTCACGTCCCCTACTTTGCACCCAAGCTCGCATCTGATCCCGAGCAGCGTGAGCAGTAATCCAAGATGCATCTAGCACCGCACAACTCGCGGCGCTACTGTTTTGGTGCAAAGCGACCTGTCCCCCTTGCGCCAACGCCGGGATTGTCGATGCTGCGGCCGCGGCGCGATATGAGGCGCGAAACCTCGCCCAGCAACACGCCGATCACCACACCCATGAGGATCGGCAACTTTGACATCTCGGCGGGCGAGCTGTTAAGCGGCACGATTGTCGCAACAATCGAAAGCACGAGTTCTACCACCGGCACCGCAAGCGCCTTGCCCTCGAAGGGCGCGCGAAACACACGCGGGCGGTCGTCGTATTTACGCAGGCGCCAAAACGCCGGGAACATCGGGATATAGCTCATGAGCAGAAAGACGACGTTCATCGAGAAGAAGACCCAAAAGACGTCGGAACCTTCACCCAGCGGAATCTGAAGTAGCAGCACCAAGCTGGCAAAACAACCGTTAATGAGTGCCGAGCCGTTGGGCATGCCGGTCTTCTTGGACACCAGCGCAAAGGGACGCGGCATGTTGCCATGGCGCGCGGCATAGCTCGCCACGTTGTTGACGCCAAAGCTCCAACAGATCATGTTGGCAAACAGCGTTACCAGAAAGGCCACGCCCACGACCATCGTCAGCGGGTGAGCGCGCCCCACCATGGCGGCAACCGCGTCCACAATGCCCGAATCGAGTGAAAGCTGCTCGGTGGGAACCGCGGCTCCAATACCGATGCCACAGATAATGTAGATCGCCGCGATGGCAACGCCACCGGCGATAACCGCCTTGGGGATATCGCGCGATGGGTTCTTCATCGTGCTGGCAAAGGTCGCGACCACCTCAAAGCCCATAAAGTTGAATAGGATGATTGAAAGATACGTCAGTGAGTTAGTGTCTCCCAGATCGGGGACAAATGTCTTAAACGACATATCGTTGGCAAAGCCGTTGTTGCAGGCAAACCAGATGCCGATGATTCCCACCACGGCGGTAATGAGCACCTTGATGACGGCGCCGCCATCCATGACCCAATCGGCCTCGGCCACCGGCTGCATTGCCATGACCGTGACGCCCCACACAAAGGCAAGCTCGATGGCAATTCGGACCCCAAGCGAAAATTCGATGCCCCATACCGCATTGATGACACTGGGGAACATGCAGGCGATACTTGCCACCCACAGTGGAAAGTTGACCCAATAGCACCAGGAGCAGCGGGCGCCCCAACGGTCGCCCAAGCCCAGGCGAACCCAATCGTACAGGCCGCCCTCGGAATCGAACGCCGTACCGAGCTCGGCCACCACCAGGCCATAGGGAAGCAAAAACGTAATGATGAGGAAGATCCACCAGAAGAACTGCACGTTACCCATGGCAGATGCCGGAGCGGCCGCCTCGATGGTAAAGACAACGCAGATAACCGAGAGGATGACCTCGAACAGGGAGAACTTTTTACCTGCCACGACACGCTCCCCCTACAGCAAAAAGGATGGCATCTGTACCGAAGGCGCAGCCCAAGGTAGGGTTGCAGGCCGCGTCACCGGTGCAGGTGCCATCCCAAAGAGAAGAGAGGATGCAATTGTTGGACCAACGCTCGCGGAACAGGCGCGTGTAGATAACGATACGCTGGTACATAGATACTCCGATCAAAACGGCCGCGATTGCGACCGGAATCTTTTGGCAATTGAAGACGCGTCTGACCTGGGATATTCAAGCGAACAATTGGCCTAACCCGCAATAAATCCCAGATCAGACGCGTACTCAATCAAAGAGGCGGGCACTCCGAAGTGGAGGCAACGGAGTGCCCAAAGAAAAACCCAGCCGACCAAGACATCGAATAAACCGACCATCAATGCCCCGAGATGGTCCGATTCACCGACCGTCCGATTGATCGGCTGGGTTCCCGAAGCATCACGGCTCAGGAAGCCAGACGATTAAGCGTCTGCGTGATTGGCTGGGTTTCCGAGGTGCGGCAGATTGCCCTGAAAGAGGAGGGCATAGACCTTAAGGGTCATGCCCGACGATTGAAGGGCAAGGTGCCGTGCCTCGGGAAGACAGACAATTACGCGGACGGCTCCTGCTGAGTAATGCAGTGGATGTTGCCGCCACCGAAGACGACCTGCTCGGACTGAACGCCGACGCACTTGTAGACGCCCTCGCCCCAGACCTCGTCGTAGATCTTCTGGAGCGTGTCGACGGCCAGCTGGTCGTTCTCGTCGCCGTACTGCGGGACGATAACGCCGTGGTTGGTCACGAGGTAGTTCATGTAGGAGGCGATCAGCGGCTCGTCGGCCACGCGCGGCTCGGCGTTCTCGTCGGCGTCGATGGTGTCGCAGGAAGCCTGGTCCATGAACAGCGGGTTCACGGGCATGCAGAGCTTGTAGACCTTCATCTTGCGGCCCTTGGCGTCGACGGCGTTGGAGAGGGTCTCGTAGGCAGCGTGGCACTGCTCGTAGAACGGATACTCGGGATCGTCGGTCCAAATGCAGGCCATGACGCCCGGCGCGATGAACGTGGCGACGTCGTCGATGTGGCCGTTGGTCTCCTCGGGGTCGATGCCCTCCTTGACCCAGATGACCTTCTCGACACCCAGGTAATCCTTGAGGTGCTCGTCCATGTAGGCGCGAAGCTCCTCGCTCCAGGGCTCAAACTTCTTGTGGTACTTGGGCCAGATGGACTCGGGATCCTCTTCCTCCTCCAGAACCGCAGAGCAGGTGCGGCCCGGGGAAAGCAGGCACTGGTCGGTCACGACAAGGGTGCCCTCGCCGTCGACGGTGATGGAGCCGCCCTCGAGGATCATGTCATCGGGACGATAGCGGCGGCAGCCGGAGAGCTCAGCCATCTTGAGGGCGATCTGCTCGTCCTTGTCCCACGGGAAGTACAGGCCGTCGACGAGGCCGCCGTAGGCGTTGAAGTGCCAGTGGTTGGCGCGCTTCTCGCCCTTGCCGTTGATGACGTAGGTGGCGGCAGTGTCGCGGAACCAGGCGTCGTCGGTGGTCATCTCGATGACGGTGACGTTCTCGTCGTTCTCGAAGACGGCCTTGCAGTTGGCGTAGTCGACCTGGTTGGCGCACATATAGACCGGGGTGAACTCGGAGATGGCGCGGGCGATGGCGGCATACTGCTTCTGGGCCGGCTTGGCGCCGTGGGCCCAGGTGTCGGTGCGGTGGGGCCAGCCCATCCACACGCGATCCTGCGGGGCGAACTCGGCGGGCATGAAGAAGCCGTCGGCCTTGGGGGTGGACTCGGACTCGGTGATCGTACGCATAAGATTTCCTCCAAATCGAACGATCGCTTGCTGCGGGCGGGTTACCCGCAGCCTAAAACCAAGAGATGGTAGGCGCCCGTTCCCCGGCAAAGGTCGGGGCGCCCGGTGCCGGTTTTCACGGAATCGCACCGGCAAGCGACGACGTAACCAAGTGCGCGGAGACAAAACGCACGAAGGATACGGAAGAGAGATTGGGGTGGGCGGTGGTTACCGGAGCTATCGCTCACACCCACCCCGGGGGAATGGTTATCAAAACTGTCGCTTGGGCACGCCTCCGAAGAGGCTAGAGTGCCCGGAGTCGGGAGCGACAAGCCCGACGAAGCGCGCGTTGGTACACGAGGAGGGTTGGAGCCCCAGAACCGGGTGCTCTAGTTCTCCTCGGCCTCGGCGGCCTCCTCAGCGAGACGCTGGGCTGCGAGCTCAGGGGTCAGACCCTTGTACTCGGTCTCGCGGCCCTTAGCGCTGACGACGCGGACGACCTCGCCGATGAGCACGAGCACGATGAAGATAACGATCATCGGGAGCTTGTCGCCAATCTCGGCGGCGGAGAACGGCACCAGCGTTGCGACGATGGCCAGGACCAGCTCGATGCAGGGGATAGCCAGCATGACCTTCATCATGGCGCCCTTAAACGGGAACGTGAAGATGCGCTCGCGGTTGGGGTCGTTCTTACGAAGGTTGAGGAACGCCGGGAACATCGGGATATAGGTGAGCAGCAGGAAGACGACGGAGGTGCCGAAGAGCATCCAGAAAACACCGTTGGAGATGGCGTCGATGGGAACCAGCTGCAGGCACAGCACCAGGGAGGCAACGATGGCGTTGACCAGGTTGGCGCCGTTGGGCATATCGTCATCCGAGATCATCGAGGCGAAGACCTTGGGCATGTTGCCGTGCTCGGCGGCGTAGCGAGCGACGGAGTTAACGCCGAAGGACCAGGCGGCCATGTTGGCGAACAGGGTGATCAGGAAGGCGATGCAGATGACCTTGAAGATCATGGAGTCGCCCACCATGGTCTGGACTGCGACAATCATGCCATAGTCGGGGTCGATGGAATCGGCCGGCACAGCAGCGCCGATGCCAAAGCCAGCGAACAGGTAGATCACGGCGATGGACAGGCCACCGACGATGATAGCCTTGGGGATATCGCGAGCGGGATCGGCCATGTCGTCGGTCATGGTGCAGATGACCTCGAAGCCCATGAAGTTAAAGATGATGATCGACAGGTAGCCGAGAGCGTTGGTGTTGGTGAGCTCGGGCAGGAAGGTGGCAGCGGACATGTCGTTCGCAAAACCGTTCTCCATGGCATACCAAATGCCCAAAGCGCCAACGATAACGGCGACGGCGACCTTGATGATGGCGCCACCGTTAAGGACCCACTCGGAGTCGGCCGCCTTGGAGCGACCCATGAGGTAGACGATCCACACAAAGGCAAGATCGATACCCATCTTGGCGATCAAGTTGAACTCGACGCCAAAGACCATGCCCAAAATGTCGGGGAACATGGTAGCCAGCGAGGCGATCCACAGCGGGTAGTTGACCCAGTAGTAGTACGAGATGCGGGCGCCCCATTTGTCGCCCAGGCCATCGCGTACCCAGTCGTAAATGCCGCCCTCGCCGTCATAGGTGGTACCGAGCTCGGCGACAACCATGCCGTAGGGAAGCAGGAAGGTCAGGATCAGGAAGATCCACCAGAAGAACTGCTGGTTGCCAATGGCAGCAGCAGGAGCGGCGGCCTCGCAAACGAAGACGACGCAGATGATGGTCGAAATGACCGTCAAGAAGGAAAGCTTTTTCTTTCCGTCGCTCATGATGAGCTCCTTCGCTCAGTCTTGGACAGATCCGAGGCCCTAAGGTATTAAGGCAATTGCTTGGGCCTCGGTGAGCGGGCGACAGGAGACGAGCATCCGCCGCCCGCAAACGTGCTTTTAGAAGCCTTGAGGCTTAGAGCTGCTCGAGAGCCTCGAGAGCGGCGTGGAGCTCAGCCTTGGCGGAGTACTCGACGCCCTCGTCGTTGAGCGGGGTGCGCTTGCCCAGGGCGGCAAGGAGAGCACGGATGGAGTGCTTGCGGTTCTCGGCCTCGACCCAGCACAGGGAGCGCTCGGGATCGTCCATGACCTCGTCGACGACCTCCTCGTTGCGGGTGGCCGGCAGGCAGTGCATGAACTTGGAGTTGGGACCGGCGAAGTTCATCATGTCCATGGTGACCTGATACTTGGGATAGAACACGTCCATGTAGTTCTCGCCCGAGACCTCCTCGTCGTACAGGCCATACCACACGTCGGTGTAGATGAAGTCGGCGCCCTTGATGCACTCGATGTCGTCGGAGATGACGACCGAGCCGCCGGAGACCTTGCAGTTCTCCTCGGCAATGGCCATCATCTGCTTGCCGAACTCGGCGCGCTCCTCGACGGTGCCGACGTGCAGGCCGCCGTCGGGGATCTGGTGGCCCTTAGGTCCAAACTGGACGAACTTCATGCCGACCTTGGAGGCGATGAACATGAGGGAGACGCAGACCTGGGTGGCGTCGCCGATGAAGGCCAGGGTGCAGTCCTCGATCTTCTTGCCCTCGGGGAGGTTCTCGAGCATGGTCATGAGGTCGCCCATCTCCTGCGTGGGGTGGTTGAACTCGGACATGCCGTTGATGACGGGCACGGCAGAGCCCTCGGCGAGGCCGACGACGTCCTTGTGACGGTCAACGCGAGCCATCATGATGTCGAGCAGCGAGCCCATAACGCGAGCGGTGTCGCCCAGGGACTCGTGACCGCCGAGCTGGATGGTGCCAGGGCCATAGAACTGAGCATGGCCGCCGAGGTCGGTCATAGCGGTCTCGAAGGAAAGACGAGTGCGGGTGGAGACCTGCTGGAAGATCATGCCAAGGCTCTTGTTGCGGAGCAGGTGCGGATAATAACCGTCAACCTTGATGGCCTTCTTCATTGCCAGGCCAAGATCCTCGATAGCCAGGATCTGCTCTTTGGTGAAGTCGTTGGTGTCGATGAAATCCTTAGGCAGTGCCATGTCGATTTCCTTTCCGCCGGTCTTGCCGACTATTACTATGAGGCGCTCGAACATCACGCCTCTTGTTGACAAGACCATCATTCACCCGTATGCAATTTTTACCTAGTTTATTCGGGATTAAAGACCGTTCACGGAGTTACACCCTCTCTAATCCAATATAAACCCGCAGGTCAAGAGTTTACAGGGGGTTTACTATCTAGAACCGTGAACGGTATGCGGCTATCCTATATATCGGTGCCTAATCCGCGGTGAAACGACCGGCTGGGGCATATATACCCAAGGGATTATATGGGGCCCAAACACAGATCAAATGAGACGGGACGGTGACAGATGAACACGCTCATGTTCTTCTATACCTTGGCAATACTGGTTATCTGTATTGTGACGGCGGTGCTTTCGCTTGCCGCCTATGCCTCGTCCCGTCGACGCTTCTTTATCTATGGCAGCGGCGTTTTTATTTGCTATGCCATCGAGATGACCGAAATCTTCTTTTTTGAATACACGCTGCAAAACCAGAGTTTTCCGGCCAGCGACTATTACTCAATTACCATGCCTGTAATGCGGACCCTTGTGGCGACCGCTTCACAGGCTTTTATTTGGCTCATTGCCATGGACTTGCTCGACAAACATTCAAAAAAACAGTTCGTTATCCCCGTCTTAACGTTTTTGCTGTGCGAGTCGCTGATTATCGTCGCTGTCCCCTCCGCCCCCATGCATCAGTGGCTCTACTACACGATGCGCCAAGTATTCCTCGTCTTTGTGGGCGTATATATCTTCTGGACGGCGCATAAGAGTACGAAGGTCGAGCTGAAGGCACGCGTTAACAACCAACGAAAGCACCTGATTATCGGCGCTATTCTGGTCGGTTGCATCGTTGCCGAGGATTTCTACAACATTCTGATTGTCCCCATGAGTCTGACGCCCTCTTGGCTGCAACTATATCTGTCCGAGCGCAACTTTAGCGAAAACGTCTTTGCCTGCTACTTTGCGATTCTGCTGATCATCTACTCCTACCACGTGCTTTCAATCCGCATGCAGGAGGCGCCCGAGGAAAAGAACGTCAGCGATCTTGATCGACACATCGAAGAGCAGATGCCCTTCTATCGCAACGCCTACAAGCTCTCCAACCGTGAGACCGAAGTTATGCGTCTGGTCGTACTGGGCAAATCGAACCAAGAGATCGCTGACGAGCTATTCCTTGCCGTGGGCACCGTCAAGACCCACATCCACAACATCCTGGTCAAAACCGAACAGCAAAACCGCACGACGCTCATCCTCCACTTTTGGAAGCGATGAGGTTACGCGGTTTTACCAAACCGCGTAACGGCTCGACGCTGCAAACGCCCCTAAGCGGCAATCTGACGTTCAACCGTCGGTCGCGTACCGAAGTACGCTTCCCTCCTCTTTCACGTCACCTTGCTCGCTTAGGGGCGTTTTCGCTGACCTATGCTCAACCTACGATAATTCCAAGCTGAACGAGTTACTCGCTGTAGCGGGTGGCTATGGCAGCTTGCACCATGCCGGTGCTCATGAGGTAGGTCACCAGGAAGTAGCCACCGTATGCTGCCAGGAAGATTGCACAGGTAAGGCCCACGGTGCCGCCGATGCTCATATTTCCGAAAATGCTCACCAGCTCGATGATCACCTTAAGTGCCACAAAGGAGTGCGCCAGGCCCACTGCCAGCGGGAACAGGAAGAATACCGCCTGCTGTGCCATCACCGAATGGCGAATCTGGCGGTCGTCGCAGCCGATCTGCGCCAGCACACGATAGCTGCGGCTGCCGTCGGCCACGTTGGAGAGTTGCTGAATCGACAGAATCGCCGCGCATGCAACGACCAATACAAAGCCGATGTAGATGGCTAGGTAGCTAATAAGACCGTTCATTTGCGCTGCTTGCGTGTACATCTCGGAGCGTGTGATGAAGGTTCCCCACGACCCCGGCTCCTTGCCGTCAACGAGCAGATTGTCGTGCACAGTGTATTTAATACTCTCGTCTGCCTCGGTCGTATCCATCCCCTGTTTGTAGTTAACGAGCAGGCTACTGGAATACGGCTGCAGATTAAGTTGGGACAACAGCTCGTCGGCAACGACGACGGTACCCCCATTACTGCCCATCGCCGAGTTGGCGATGGCCGCCGTGTCCTCGTCCGACTTATCGGTTGCGGGCTTGAGCGTATGCCCGCCCAAGGTAAGGGCATGACCGTCAGCCATATACTTGGTGTACAGGTCGACCAGCTCGCCGCCCATATCACACGTGAGCAGATACTGGTCGTGACCGATGTGCACCGGCTCCTCGCCCATCATCTGACGCAGTTTGTTGTACTGGCTCGCCGGCGTCACAAACAGACCCATCGTATCGGCATTGCTACCCCCGAACGCCTTGGGAAGCTTTTCGCCCATGGCCTTGCACATTTCACTTGGAGTCACCGAAGGATCCGAACCGCCAAGCGGGTAACTCAGATACGAATCGATCTGCACATGCTCACCGGCAACATCGGCAATATTGACCTTCTTGCCGGTCTCGTCGTTGTTGTCCGCCGACTTGCCCTTACGATCGCCGTGCCATGGATCGCCGTGCCATGCGGAGTACAAATCGACCGTACTATCGGCCAGCACCATGCGATCGGCTTCAGACGGATTGATGTACTCTTTGTAGTAGTCGAGCGTATCGGGCGTGTAATAGACATACGTCTGAGACACGTCTACAGGGTTATAGCGCTCCAGGTTTTCGTTCATCACGTTGGCAATCGACATACCGCACGTCACCGAGGTGATGGCCAAAAACAGGAGCATCGCGATGACGCCCATCGAAAAGCACACTGTGTTGACCTTGGCCGCAAGCTGGCGCACGGTAAACATGTTGAGGCCGCGCCAATACACGCCGCGCAGGCTCTGCAGCAGCTTGATAAGCATGCCCGAGAGTCCCCAGAACAGGGCAAAGGTGCCCACGGTAACCATAGCGGTCGTAATACCAAACTGGTTCATGGCCTCTTGCAGCTTGCTGTCCGTCGCGGTTAGCGGGAACCCGTCACGTAGCAGACGGTAATAGGCCACGCCCACAAGCACCGCACCCGCGGCAAAGATGGCAATCGCGATCCAGGGGTTGCGCGTCTTGATGCTCTCGTTGCGACGCTCGGCACCCATAAGCTCGATGAGTTTGGTACGACGCACGGCGCGGAGGTTCAGCAGTAGCGTGAGCACAAACATTACGAGCATGCAGGCAAGGGTCAGATTGAACGCATGCACCGAGAAAAAGAAGTGGAAATTGGCGATCTGTGTCTTAAAGAGCGAGGCCGTAAAGAACGTCATGAGCTGGGAGAGTCCCACACCCAGCACAATGCCGGCGACAAAGGCCACGACCGACACTATCACGGTCTCGAGCGCCATGATCGTGGCGACGCGCCCACGCCCCATGCCGAGCACCTGGTACAGGCCAAACTCCTTCTTGCGGCGTTTCATGATGAAGTTATTGGCATACACCATCAAAAAGGCCATGACACCGGCCAAAAAGTACGTCAGGTCGCCGAGCATGCTGCCCATAACCTGCGCCAAGCCCTCTTCATCGATTCCGGCGATGTCGACCTGCATCGAGATGGTGTTAAAGGCATAGAAGACCGTGACGCCCAGGGTGAGCGTCAAAAGGTAGACGAGGTAGTCGCGGCCGGCGCGGCGGACGTTACCCCAAGCGAGTTTACAGAGCATCGGAGCCCTCACCGCCCATCATGGCAACGACCTCCATAATGCGGTCGAAGAACTCTCGGCGGTCGGTGTCGCCGCGGCGCAGCTCGGTGAAGATCTTGCCGTCGCGGATAAACAGCACACGGCTCGTGTAGCTGGCGGCAAAGCTGTCGTGCGTGACCATGAGCACCGTGGCGCGTAGGCGGCGGTTAAGGGCCTCCAGGCTCTCGAGCAGCAGACGAGCGCTTTTAGAATCGAGGGCGCCGGTGGGCTCGTCGGCCATGATCATGGTGGGGTCGGTGACGAGCGCGCGAGCCGCGGCAACGCGCTGCTGCTGACCGCCGGACATCTGGTAGGGATACTTGTCGAGCACCTGGCTGATGGACAGGCGCGCTGCCACATCCTGCACGCGGGTCGAAATCTCTGCCGAGTTTGTGCGGGCGATGGTGAGCGGCAGGGCGATGTTCTCGCGTGCCGTGAGCGTATCGAGCAGGTTGGAGTCCTGGAAGATAAAGCCGAGCTCCTCGCGGCGGAACTGCGAGAGCTTGGCCTGCTTCATGCGCGTCACGTCCTGCCCGTTGATGCGGATCGTGCCACTTGTGGCGCTATCGATGGTCGACACGCAGTTGAGCAGGGTCGACTTGCCCGAGCCCGAAGCGCCCATGATGCCGACGAATTCGCCACGGTTGACGGTAAAGTTGACGTCGTTGAGCGCGCGGGTCACGTTGCCCAGCGCTCCATATACCTTTTCGAGATGCGCGACCTCCAGTACCGGGGTCGCCGTGTGCGTGGTTTGCATACCGAGTCCTTTCTTGCGATTAGTCTACGGCATCTATAGTCGCAAGAAGACGAGTCGGCTACCATCGATATGGCTTACGCTTGCCTTACCGTTGTGTAAGGTACGGGTAGTCTTTTTGGGACGGGGCTTTTTTAGCTACCCCATCCGAAGCCTTCGAAGCATGAGGCCGCATTTGACATAGGGCAGCTAAAAAAGCCCCGTCCCAAAAAGACTACCCTGTCACGTGTTGATGTTGAGAGAGGACTCCTGTTGAAGACTGTTCATGTTGCCGCCGGGATCATTCGCAAGGAAGGATCTGATGAGCTGCTTGCCGTGCAGCGCGGCTATGGCGACATGCAGGGACTTTGGGAATTCCCCGGTGGCAAGCTCATGCGCGGCGAGACGCCCGAGGACGCCGTACGCCGCGAGCTCATGGAAGAGCTGCAGGTAAAAGTCACCAACCTGCGCGATTTCTATACCGTTGAGTATGACTACCCCGATTTCCATCTCTCCATGGAGTGCTACTACTGCTCGCTCGCCGATGAATCCGATGAACCCCAGAAGCACGACCGCCAGCTCGATATCCGCTGGATTCCGCGTGCCTCGCTTGCCACGGTGGAATGGATGCCCGCCGACAAGGGGCTCATTGATGCTCTGATTGAGTTAAAGGAAGATCGGCTTAAGGCCAACGGCGCTGCCAACGACGCCGAGGCCACCGCGACCGACGAGCCCGCCACCAAGCCCAAGCGCGCACCTAAGCGCCGCAGCAAAAAGCGTCCCAAGCCCGGCCTGCTGGACGGCATCGACACCTCGGACCTCTCCGCTGACGAGCGCGAACTGGTCCGCCGTCGCGCCGCCATCAAAAAGTCCATGAAGGGCAACAAGCGCGCCAACACCAAGCCCGAGCTGCTCGTACGACAGCGCCTGCGCGCAGCGGGCCTTACGGGCTATCGCTTGGAATGGAAGGTGCCCGGAAAACCCGACATCGCCTTCCCCGGCCGCAAGATCGCCATCTTCGTCAACGGTTGCTTTTGGCATCGCTGTCCCAAATGCAACCCAAGTCAGCCCAAGCGCAATGTTGAGTTTTGGGAGGCAAAGTTCCGTCGCAACGTCGAGCGCGACCGCGCTGCCGTGGCAGCACTCACTCAAATGGGCTGGACGCCCATAACCATCTGGGAATGCGAACTCAAAAAAGACCGCATCGATGCCACCATGGAAAAGGTCATTGAGCAGGTGCGTGCCGCGGCACCACAGCGCTAACAGCGAGCATTCACACACTCCGCACGTCCGCGCCACATCCGCGCCACAAACCTTAGAAAGCCCTTAAGCCCAAAACCTTTCAAGAGTGTTACTCGATACCTCTGACCTGCAGTTTCATCGTAACACCAAACCAGGTTAAGCCTTTCTTTAGCGCTTCTTTGCAGCAGCCGCGGCATAATACTGCCAACGCACGGGACCTAGCAGCACACCCCGCGCGCAACCTTTTGGTGGACATCGAGGAGGCCGCATAAGCATGCATTCTTCCAATGACGCAGCACAGCAGCCATCCCTAAACCATGCAAACCTTTTCTCCTTCCCCCCGACACAGAGAAACGGCCTCCTCGACTCCCCCACCACAAAAACCAAGCGCTCAGCCGATCAGAGCCTCAACTTACGAGCATCGTTCAAAAAGCTCCAAGCATCCCTAGACAAAACTTTCCCCAACCAAGCCCGGGCATACTAACCCCTCATCAACAAAGTATCCCTCACGCTCCATTTTTCCGCCCAACGCCACAAGGGCGACGACCTCGAGAAGGTCAACTTGGGAGGGACGAGGGCTTAGCTCCCCAATCTTTCCGCAGGGGGCAAAAAGCCTCGCCGCACGAAGTGCGCAGCGAGGCTTTTTGCATGCCCGAGGACGATTGGGGAGCTAAGCCCTCGTCCCTCCCCGGGATATGTAGCGAGTCGGAGTACCCTTGCTGTTACTCTGCTTTGCCCACAGAGTTGAGGTTGGTCATGCGGATCTTAACCAGCTCGGTGATCTCACGCATGCCCTCCTTGGCCGGCTTCTTGGGATCGAAGCAGGCGGGGTTCTCGGCCATGTAGGCCATGAAGCCCTTGGTGTAGGCCTGACGCAGCTCGGTGGCGTAGTTAACCTTGCAGATGCCGTTCTTCACAGCCTCGGCAACCTGCTCATCGGGCACACCAGAGGTGCCGTGCAGGACCAGCGGCACGTCGACGGCGTCGCGGATGGCCTTGACCACGGACTGCTCGATGTGCGGATCGCTCGTGTACACGCCGTGGCTGGTGCCAACGCCAATAGCGAGAGAGGTGCAGCCGGTGCGCTCGACGAATTCCTTGGCCTCGGCCGGATCGGTGTAGGGGCTCTCGCCCTCAACCGCGGGACCGTCGTCCTCCTTGCCGCCAACCTTACCGAGCTCGGCCTCGACGGGCACGCCCATGGCGCGGCCAGCGTCGGCGACGGACTTGGTCAGAGCGATGTTGTCCTCGAAAGACTCGTGCGAGCCGTCGATCATGACAGAGGTGTAGCCAGTGCGGAAAGCCTGCATGCAGCGGTCATAGCCATCGCCGTGATCGAGGTGCAGGGCGACGGGCACGGAAGCGCGCTCGGCGGCAGCCTTGACCATGCCGTAGAAGTAGTCCAGACCAGCGGTCTTGATGGTGCCCGGGGTGGTCTGCATGATGACGGGGGACTTGGTCTCCTCGGCAGCGGCCAGAACGGCCATAACAAACTCGAGGTTCTCGACGTTGAACGCGCCGACGGCGTAGTGGCCGGCCTGAGCGTCCTTGAGCATCTTTTCGGTGGTAACAAGTGCCATGAGCGTTTGCTCCTCTCCCTCGCCCGCATCTGGACATCGGGCGTAGTTGTTCACAAGGCGTTTTACCTTGCGTTTTGCTGCGCTCATTGTATGAAATTCAGCGGCTTTGTACGTGCGAGATATTGAGCCCATGCAGGTCAATACCGTCGTTTTTGAAAAGTAAACGGAAGGAATTGGAGCCGAGTGGGCGTGTTCGATATTGAATTTTGGGCGTTGAGCGTCTTTCTTTTATAGAAAAGATAAGTAATCGAAAGGTGTTTTCTTACTCAAAAAGAAAATGAACGAAAATAGAGTCAACACAATTCCTGCAAATTTAGCTGAGAATGGAGCAGACATGGCCCAAGCTACCAACCGTGCTTTTGCCGACGAACGCCGTACCGCCATTATGGAAATGCTCGATCATAACGCCTCGGTGCAGGTAGCAGAAATCGCCCAGACCTTTGGCGTGTCCTCCGTCACCGCCCGCGCCGACCTGGACGCGCTCGCCGAAGCAGGCAAGCTGCGCCGCACGCACGGCGGTGCCGTCTCGCTCCACAAACGCCTGACCGTCTCCACGCAGGATCGCCGCATCAATGTCAACGTCGCTGCCAAGCAGGCCATCGCGCAAAGCGCCATCGAGCTCGTCAATGACGGCGACACGCTGCTCGTCGACTCGGGTACCACGGCGCTCGAGTTCGTCCGGCTCCTCGATCAGCGCAACGGTATCACCGTCATCACGGCAGACATTACCATTGCCGATTACATCGACGAGAGCATGCCCTCGGTCGATGTCGTCATGCTAGGCGGGGCGCTGCGCAAAGGCCATCGTTATTTGTACGGTCCGCTCACCATGCAGGCGCTGCGAATGGTTCACGCTGACCTCGCCATCATGTGCCCCGGCGCCTTTGTTCCCGGCTGCGGCTTTACGACCGACTTTCCGCAGATGGCCGAGACCAAAACGGCTATGATCGCCGCAGCCCATCTAAGCGTCGCCCTCATGGACGCCAGTAAGGTTAACGGACGTGGCATGTACCGCTTTGCCGAGCTTGCCGATGTCGACTCCATCGTGATGGACCGTGACCCCGACCATGCCGTCGCCACCTCGATCGCCGAGGCCACTGACAGCTCACGTCCAGCCCTCGTCATCGCCGGCGCTTAAACAAAAACCACCACAAAGGTGCCTGTCCCCTTTGTGGTGGTTGTGATGGTTGAGCGTCAAAAGTGAACGTGTCGCTACTTGGAGAGCTCGTCGGCGAGGGCCTCGATCTGGGCGCGCGAGGCGTCGTTGAGCGAGCCCAGCACTGTCACCTTGTTCTGCGCCAGGGTGATGTCCTTCATGCCCTCGAGCTCCTTGGTCATAACCTTGGCGGCAGCGGGCGCCCAGGAACCGGCCTCGACGAGCGCCACCGTACGGTTCTGGTAGGCGTGCTCGGCGAGCGTATGGATGAAGGTGCTCATGCACGGGAAGATCTCGCCCTGATAGGTGATGGAGGCGAGCACCAGACGGTCGTAGCGGAACGCATCCTCAACGGCCTCGGCCATGTCGTCACGAGCCAGGTCAAAGACGGAAACCTTCTGGCCGCGAGCCTCAAGCGCAGATGCGAGCTCCTCGACGGCAGCCTTCAGATGCCCGTACACGCTCGCATAGGCAATCGTGATACCCTCGTCCTCGGGCTGATAGCTCGACCAGGTGTTATAGGTGTCGAGGTAGTAGCCCAGGTTCTCGGTCAGCACGGGGCCGTGGAGCGGGCAGATAATCTGGATGTCCAGGTCGGCGGCCTTCTTGAGGACGGCCTGCACGAACTTGCCGAACTTACCGACGATGCCAAAGTAGTAGCGGCGAGCCTCGCAAGCCCAGCCCTCGGGGTCCTCGATGTCGTTGGCGCCGAACTTGCCAAAGCCGTCGGCACTAAAGAGCACCTTGTCGGTGGACTCGTAGGAGAAGATCACCTCGGGCCAGTGCACATTGGGGGCACCGACAAACGTTAGGCTGTGGCCGCCCAGGTCGAGCACATCGCCCTCTTTGACGACCATCTTGCGCTCGGGGTAGTCGGTGCCAAAGTAGTTGACCATCATGCGGAAGGCACCCATGCTGGCCACGATCTGTGCCTGGGGATAGCGCTCCATAAAGGCGGCGATGCCGGCGGAGTGATCGGGCTCCATGTGATGGACGACCAGGTAGTCGGGCGTACGGCCATCGAGCACGGCTTCGAGGTTGCCGAGCCACTCGTCAACAAAACCACCATCGACCGAATCGGCGACAGCGATCTTTTCGCCCAAGATAACGTAGCTGTTGTATGCCATACCGTTCTCGGACACGTCGTACTGGCCCTCGAACAGGTCAATGTCGTGATCGTCGACACCGATGTAGCGGATATCCTTGGTGATCTCCATCAGGCAAAGCCTCCTAGATAGACAAAAGAACCCGTCTATCATAACACTCGCCTTCATAGCCACGGCTATCCGCCAGCATCCTTATCGATTGTTATTGAGGCGAAATATACCGCCGTTTACCTGCACAAACTATGCGTGCGGTATCGCTGCGCTATGTCGAATGATGAGTTGGCCGGGAATACGAATGGCAACGGTTTTGCCCGCCGTGCCCGCCTCGGGGACCGCATGCTCAAACACCTCGCGCCCACGTTGATGCAAGTCGAATCGAACGGTCGTAAGCTCGTTATGCGCGACAAAATCATCGAGCGAATCGTCGACACCCACCACGCTCACGTCCTCGGGCACGCGCAGACCGCTATCGCGCAGCGCGGCAATCGCGCCATTTGCCATCTGGTCGTTTGCCGCGTAAATCGCCGTCATGGTGCGGTCGTGCTCGGCCAGATATCTGCCGGCCTCGTAGCCGCTGTTGGCAGACCAGTCGCCCTCGAGCGGCTCTGCCGGCTCGATGTGTTTACGCTCGAGCGCATCCTGCCAGCCAGCGCGGCGAAATTGCTCGTCGACCGAGAACGACGGGCCGCCAATATAGCGAATCTGCTCGTGCCCCAGCTCAAACAGGTGATCCATAAGCAAGAGCGAGCAGCCGTAATGATCGGAGTCGACCGTGGTCACCCGCGGGTGCGCGTACATGGTAACGACGACCGTGCCAATGCCCGGCAGTGGGTCAAACGTCTCAAAATCGGGCGCCATGCGGCTCATGCCGATGATGATGCCGTCCACCGGCAATGCGGCCATACGACGCGTGGCCTCGGCAAGCGAAAACTCCTCGGTCTTGGACATCTCGACCAGCGTGATGGCGCAATTATGCTCGCGAGCAGCGCTGGCGATGCCGTCAATCATTGAGAGGTTGCCAAACTTGGTGACATCGTTAATGCATAGGCCGACCGAATGGTAACGGCCGTCGCGCAGCGAGCGACCGGCATAACTCGGACGAAAGCCGAGCTCTTGCATAGCGGCCTGCACGCGCTGGCGCGTCTGCTCGTTAACGTTGGGCAAACCGTTGGCGACGCGCGAAACCGTCTGCTGCGAAACGCCGGCAGCGCGGGCGACGTCGGCCATGGAGACCGGACGCGTACCTGTATCGTTGGACGGGCGCCTTGCCACAGGATCACCTTCACCCTTGCGAGATCTGAATAGCGTGCATGCCGGCCCGGGCAGAAACACACCCCGCGCCGAGGCCCGCTATCGTCGGACGCATGTTAACGTACTCTACTTTTTCAATCCGCATCTCTTCTGCTTTATAAGTCCATACGACAGTACCGTTCACGGCCGTATTTCTACCGATTACCGGATTCTCAAAAAGTGACAAGCGTTGTGTTATGAGTACGTTAACATAGCCCGTAACGTGCGGTATTGTGAACACTTGGTTCATGCCGCTTCAAGTTGTTAACGTACTCATAACGACGCAAAACCCACCCGTGCGCGCCAAGGAAAGGACTTCCATGACCACCCCCGACGAAAAGACATTCGCCACGCTCACCAAGCTGTTTGAGGAGGAGTTTGGCCCCATCGGCGACCGCCAGGTGCTCTACGTGCACGCGCCCGGCCGTTCCGAGATCAGCGGCAACCACACCGACCACGAAGGCGGCCACGTTATCGCCGGCTCGCTCGATGTCGCCGTTGACGGCATTGCCGTAGCGACCGACTCCAACAAGATTCGCGTCGCCGACGAGGGCTATCCTACGTTTGAGATCACGCTCGACACGCTGGATGTTCAGGAGTCCGAGAAGGGCACGTCCGCAAGCCTC
>CAJMOM010000004.1:0-27729 GCA_905215005.1 uncultured bacterium
ATCATCTGCTTGGCATGTAGTGTGCCGCCGGTCACTTTAACCCAAGCCAAGCGCTCGCCGCGATCCCCGCGGCTCACGCGGTAGACGCGCGCGGCAAACTCCGGGTGCCATGCCTGTTCGCGTATCAGCGCGCATATGCCATCCAGCAGCTCGTCCACACCCTGGTCCTTGAGCGCCGAGCCCGCAAAGCAGGGAAAGAGTTTGCGCTCGGCAACCATGCGCGACAGCGTTGCGACAGAAAGCTCACCCGCCTCAAGAAACTCCTCGAGCGCTTCCTCGTCCAACGCAGCAGCGTCCTCCTGAACGGCGCCGCCCGTCAGCAGCTCGTTGGCATCCAGGCAGCCCTCGGAAAGACGTTGCCTAAGTTGTGCCAGCAAAACATCGCGGCCGGGATTCTCCAAATCGATTTTGTTGATGAAGATGAACGTCGGGATGTCATAGCGCGCAAGCAGGCGCCACAGGGTTTCGGTGTGCCCTTGCACGCCGTCGTTGGCGCCCACAACCAAAATCGCGTAGTCGAGTGCGCGCAGCGTGCGCTCCGCCTCAGCAGAAAAATCGACATGCCCCGGTGCATCCACGAGCATGACATGGGTATCGCCATGGTCGAGCACGGCCTGTGACGAGAAAATCGTGATGCCGCGCTCGCGCTCGATCGCATTAGTGTCCAGATGCGAATCGCCATCGTCCACGCGCCCGCGCTTGCGAATGCGACCCGCGTTGAACAGCATGGCCTCGGCCAGCGTGGTCTTGCCGGCATCGACATGCGCCAAGATTCCAACGACCGCTTGCTTCGACATGGCTCTCCTCTTATTACAAGCCCATCGCACGCGGCAACGGGCGCTCACGCTCCACACTGGATGATACAATTTACGGGCCGGCGGGCGAAGCGGGCCCTATCCCCCGACCGAGCTCATCGCCCCGCGTTGCCGCGCGGCGATTTTCGTAGGTTCGCGCCTTGCGAAAGCCGGCTTGCAAAACAGCGCAGCGAACGAAAATAGCCCCACCCGGGGCCATTTTCGTTCGCACGAATTATTGATATGAGCCCTCGCTCTTATGCCTCGCGCAGCCAGTCAAACGCAACACGCGGCGTGCCGTCCGACACATGCACGACGCCGGCACGCTCAAACCCCGCCTTAATACTCGCGCCCTGCATGGGCAGGTTGTCCTGGTGCGTATCGATGCGCAGGTGGTCGGCACGCTCCTTGGCAAAGGCAAACATCGCAGCCGCGATACCGTGCGCGGTGCCATCGGACGCCACACGGTGCAGCACGGCGTACGGAGTGTCGCTGCGCCATTGCCCGTCCTCAATTACGTCATAGCACTCGTCCGGCCCTGGCAAAAAGGCAAACGTCGCCACCACGCGACCGTCGAATTCGCACACGTAACTGCCACCAGCGGCGATATCGGCAGCCAACTGCTCGGCAGAAGGCGTGCCCTCGGGCCACTGCGTAGCGTTGCCATGTGCGCGCATAAAGGCGCGGGCGGCGTCATAGATAGCCATGACGGCGGGAATGTCGGTATCGAGGGTTTTTCTGATCATCACGCGGCAACCTCACGTTTATTGGTATCACTTTGATTGAGCAATGATACCAACGTTTTGAGAAGGGCGCGAAGCAGATGGGAAGCAAAAAGCGAGCCGCCTGGTCAAAGGCCAAAAGCGAGTTTTTGGGCGCTGCTACCGGCGGCGATATGAGCGACCTGTTTGCGCGCGAGGACGAGCGCCGCGACGCCCTGGACGCCGAGCGCGATGAAGCCTGGCGTTACAAGTCGTGCGAACGCAAAAACCGTTACGACACGCGCGCCGAGGCCGAGGCAGTTATGGCCGACTGCGAAAACCGTGGACGGCGCGGTTTGGCCTGCTACAAATGCGAATACTGCGGCGGATGGCATCTGACGTCGCACCCATGGAAATAGGCGCCTCATCGGCACGGCACTGACGGAGCGCCAACCATCGCGCGCAAGCTACGGGCGCGGCGGCACCAAAACATCGTAACGAACGGCCTTGCCCGCAAGTTGATAGCTCGGCTTAACGCCGGCAAGCAGCGGCCCCTTCACCGGCCGCTTAATAACGACCTTGCGCGGGTGCACCGCAAGCGCAGCTTCGACCAGCGCCTCCTCATCGGCACACGGCTGTTCCAAATGGTGCAAAAGTTGGAACTTCTTTTTCACCGCCGCGCTCTTGGTGCGCTCGGGAAACATGGGGTCCAGATACACCACGTCGGGAGCGGTGAGCTCGCCCTGCCCGATAAGCTCAGCTGTATGGCAAAGGCCGGCAATACTGTCCTCGCCCGCATGTAAGCGCATGCGGGCCACGGCTGCCGCAAGCGCTGGATCATCTGCCGCACGATCCAAAGCATCCTTGAGGAGCGCCGCGATCACGCAGTCCTGCTCATACAGATCGACGGTAAAGCCCGCGGTCGCCAGCAGCAGCGAATCCTCGCCAAAGCCTGCCGTGGCGTCAATCGCCCATGGGCTCTCGATGCCTTTTGCGCGCGCAGCCTTTACCAGCAGCTCTTGCTGCAGACGGCCCTGCTTGAGCCGTGGAAGCATGCGGCCAAAATCGGCACGCAGCTCCATCGTGCCGTCGGTGAGCGTGAGGCCCTCGGACGTCCCGATCAGCTCAAGCCCCGCGGACCGAGCAACAGAAAAGGGATCGACGACGCCCATGGGTACTCCTTAACAAGCAAAACGAATACGTGAGCGCCGTTTATGTCGGCACCCAACCGTCCACTATTGTCCCACATGCGACATGGCCCACAGCATCCCAATGCAAAGCACCGCCATCAATCCCGTGCACACGGCAGCGATCACAGAATCACCCATGCGCCTTCCCAACGACCGCGGCTCATGCACTTGCCCTGCTCCGTACATCATGGCTCCTCCTTGAGACCAGCTCTTACCATGGACCCATCATCGCAGCGCCGCGCATACGCTGCCATCGATTTGACTTACGCCCAGCTTTCCTTTTTGAAAGGTTGGGTTTGGCTGCGCGGGCTCAATGCGCTTTCAAACGCATGCATCGCCGCGTTGAACTACAATGTGCTTCACCATATGTGCAGTACATTGGGTGCGCCAAGTTGGCGTACTCGTATCGAAAGGACCAGCCATGAGCTTCACTCGCAAGACTCTCAAAATCCTTGCTCTCATCTACTTTGTTTTGGGCATCGCCAGCCTCGTCACCGCCGGCGTCGGTATCGCCACGGGCGGTCTCGATTCCACGTACGGTTCGTACGCCACGCTCGCAGCGGTCGTGCTTATCGCCAAGGGTCTCGTCGACCTTGCCGCAGGCGTCGCCGGTATCAAGGGCGCCAACAAGCCTTCGCAGGTGGACGGCGCGTTTAAGCTCGGTATTGTTGCCGCGGTCGCCACGCTTGCCCAAGCGGTGCTCACGCTTCCCGCGTTTGGCGGCGACGCCATCAACTATGGCGCCTTTGTCATCGTGGTGTACGACCTGTTCTTTGTTCAGCAGGCACACGCCGTTAAGGCCGAGAACAAGGACCGCCTGTAAGCGCCCGCTTCTCATAACCTCTGTTGCAGCCAAGCAACTAAAAAGGGCCGATCGCGCATCTCCGCGGTCGGCCCTTTACGTTTGCCCAGATAAAACCTGCCAAAATAAACCTGTCCCTTTTTGGCAGATTGTTAGCTGTGGCGGTACTCGGCGATGAGGAAGTCGATATCGGTTTGAAGGGTGTCCAGGTTTGCCAGGCGCTCTTTGTCGGCAGGGCGCGTGCGATAGTAGTACGGCGTCATCTGGAACACTGCCTCGATGTCGGCCTGGGTCTGGAGCGTAATATTCGCAGACACCCGCTGCGTTCCGACCAACTCGAGCTCGGTGGTCTTCGGCAGCTTCTCATCGTTAAGGTACGGCGTGTCGTAGAGTACCTCCTTGAGCCCAAACAGATGACGGGCGCCCGGCACCACGGTGTAGAGCGAGCCCTCTGGCGCCAGCACGCGTGCAAACTCACGCTCGTTAAAGGGGGCAAACAGCTCGGTCACCATATCGAAGGCGCCATCAGCCACGGGGACATCCTTCATGTTGGCCACGAAATAGGTCGCATCGCCGCGCTTGGCGGCCAGGCGTACCATCTCTTTGCCCAGGTCGAAACCGTAAGCATCCACGCCCGGCACCGCGCCCATGGCGCTGGTGTAGTAGCCCTCACCGCAGCAAATATCGAGCAGCGCTATGGGGCCGTTCGTAGACGCGGCGCGCTCAGGCACCTGCTTGCGCACCAGCTCGACCATCGCATCGCGCAAAGGCGCATAGTAACCGCGGTTCAGAAAGTCGCGACGGCTGCGCGCCTGCGACTTGGGATCGCCCATGGAGTCGCCGCTCTTGGACGAGCGCAGGAGATATAGATAGCCCTCGCGCGCACGGTCAAACCGGTGTCCGCTCGCGCATGCAGCACCGCGTTCGTTATCCACCAGCGGCTCATGGCAAACGGGACACAACAACATGGCAACTCCTTAGCGCGAACAACACAACGCCCACCATTGTCGCACGCCTTCCCCGCCTAGTCATTGGGGACGTTCTTGAATGACTAGTCGTTTTAGAACGTCCCCAATGACTAGCCGATTAGGAGTATCATCGTCTGCGCAAATAAGCATAAAAAAGCATGTTAGAGATTGAGAGCGTATGGCTGACACCGCATCTAAGCACATTGACATGACCACCGGATCGCTGTGGCGCAATGTTCCCTTGTTCGCCTTCCCCGTGGCCGCCACGAGCATCTTGGAGCAACTGTCGAACCTCATCGCCACGGTCATCATCGGCAACTTCTCGGGCGACCAGGGAACCCTCGCCATGGCGGCGGTCGGCTCCAATGTTCCGCTTACCAGTCTTATGCTCAACCTGTTTATTGGCATGTCGCTTGGCTCCAACGTGGTCATCGCCAACGCTATCGGCCGCAACGATCAGAACATGGTCAAACGCGCCGTCCATACCTCGATTTTAATGGCGCTCGTAGGCTTTGTCGTCATCGCACTGGGCGAGATCTTTGCCGAGCCCATGCTCGCCGCGCTCAACGTTCCCGCCGAGACCATGCCGCTCGCCTCACTCTATCTACGCGTCTTTTTGCTGAGCATGCCCTCGATTTTGCTCTACAACTTTGAGGCCGCGATTTTCCGCTCCGTCGGCATCACCCGCATGCCGCTGCAGGCGCTTGCCGTGTCCACCGTCCTCAACATTGGCTTGGACCTCATCTTTGTCCCCGTACTCCACTGGGGCGTCGCAGGCGTCGCCATCGCCACCGCCATCGCCTACACCGTCAGCGCCGCTACGCTCTTTATCCGCCTGCTCAAGACCGACTCTGTCGTCCGCGTCACCCCGCGTGACTTGGCTATCGACCCCGTCGCCCTCAAGCGCATCGTCAAGATCGGCCTGCCCGCCGGCATCCAAAGCGCCGTCTTTGCCGTCGCCAACATCATCATCCAGTCCGCCATCAACAGCCTGGGCACCGAGGTCATGGCGGCATCGAGCGCCGCCATGAGCCTGGAGTACGTGTGCTACAACCTGCTCAACAGCTTTAGCCAGGCTTGCACCACCTTTGTGGGACAAAATCACGGTGCCCGCCAGATCGACCGCTGCACCAAAACGCTCAAGGTCTGCCTGGTCGAAGGCGGTATCGTTGCACTCACCACGATTATCGTTATTGTCGGCCTGGGGCGCGAGATCTTGTCGCTCTTTAACAGCGATCCCAACATCGTCTCGATCGGCTATATCCGCGTGTGTTCGATCTTCCCGGCGTACGCCTTTAGCATGTTCTACGAAAACATGTCCGGCTACCTGCGCGGCTTTGGTATCTCGCTCACGCCCGCCCTCATCACCATGATCTGCGTCTGCGGCATCCGCTTCTATTGGGTGTTCTGCGTGTTCCCGCACTTCCGCACCTTTGCGAACATCATGATGGTCTACCCCATCAGCCTGGGCACCACGGCGTTCTTTATGGTCGTGGCGGTGCTACTTTGCCACCCGGCACGCACCTATCGCGCCACCCAAGCCAAAGCGACAGCCCGCTAAACACCGCACCCAACGCTGCGCCAGTCATTAATTGACAATATGCGAGCTCATATAGTCGATAAAGCGCCTCGTGGCGATGGGCATGGTATCCCAGCTGCGCCAGGCTGCCACTACGTCGCGCGAGGGGGCGTGCACGATGGGACGTACGCGAATATCGGCCCGCATGCCCTCGACGGTACGACGGTAGAGCATGCTCACGCCTAGGCCCTCCTCCACCATCGCCATGATGGTGTAGTCGTCGGTCACCTCGCTCGTCACGCGCGGCGACAGCCCATGCGCCGCGAATGCATCGAGCACCAGGCTCTGTTCGCCCTCATCCAGCAGCACAAACGGCTCGGTCGCCAGATCGGCGAGCGTCACCTTTTCCTTTGCCGCCAGCGGATGCGCAGCCGGCAACAGCGCCACCAACTCATCGTGATAGACCACGCGTTTCTCGAGCCCGGCCGTAAATCCACGCGCCGTAAAGCAAAAATCAACCACGCCATCGTGCACCCACTGGGCGTTGCGCGTGTAATCGCCCTGCTTGAGGGTAAAACGTACGCCCGGGTGCAGAGCCCCAAAGTCGCGGATCACGCGCGGCAACACGGTACGACTCACGTTGGTAAACGTCGCAATGCGAATATCGGTCGACGAAAGCCCCAGCAGCTCCTGGCGCTTGCCCTCGAGCTCGGCCTCGGCGGTCACGATTTGGCGCAGATACGGCAGATATTGTTTACCGTCGCGCGTAAGCGAAACGCCCTGCTTTCCGCGCTCGATAAGCGTGGTACCCAGCTCGCGCTCGAGCGCCTTAACGGCCTGACTCACCGCACTTTGCGTATAGCCCAGCTCGTCCGCCGCGCCCTTAAGACTGCCGCGATCGACCACCATACAAACAATCTGATACCGCGATGCCATCGTGCCTCCACATCAATGCAGCCGTAAATCGTTTTGTCAGCGCTTTTCGCGCCTACTTTAGCATTTCTTAATCATACTGAAGATACATTCGCTTTACTACATCCACATCTGGGAGCAGAATCCTTTTTACGAAACCGTTCTGTAACAAAAGGAGTCCCATGGATCGCAAAAAAGCAATCGCGCTCTCATTTTCCGTTCCCGTCGCATGGGGCTTTTCGTATCCCCTCATGAAGATCGGCATGGACAGCATGAACGCCACGAGCATCGTCGCGCTACGCTGCATCATCGCCTTTGTGGCCTGCCTACTGCTCTTCCACAAGCACGCGTTGCGCATCAACCGCGACCTTATGGTCCGTGCCGCCATCATCGGCGCCATTATGGCAGCCGAGCTCACCTGCATGTGCCTGGGCTCCAGCCTCACCTCCGCCTCCACCGCCGGCTTTTTGCAGAGCCTGACGGTCGTGATCGTGCCGTTTGCCAACGCCGCCCTGCTGCGTCGCACCCCCGAGCGCAAAGTGCTCATCGGCACAGCCATCGTCACCTGCGGCATGTTGCTGCTCTCGGGCGCCGACTTCACCAGCCTGAACCCGGGCGCGCTCATCATGCTGCTCTCCGCCTTTGTCTACGCCGGTCATATCATTGTGGCGAAGCGCTTTGTCGAAGATGTCGACCCGCTGGCTCTGGGTGTTTGGCAGCTGGGCTTCGGAGGCTTGTTCTCGGGCATCGCCGCATTCACCTTTGGCGGCTTCACGCTCCCCGGCACGCCGGGCGAGGTCGTGGTCGTCGTCGCACTCGCACTCATCTGCTCTGCCTACGGCTTTATCACCCAGACGCTCGTGCAGCCCCACGTGCCCGCCGAGACCACCGGCTTCGCCTTCTCGCTCGAGCCGGTCTGCTCTGCCGTCTTCTCGTTCTTCCTGGTCGGCGAGGTCTTGAGCCCCATCGCCTTCTTTGGCGCCGCCCTCATCCTCACCGGCGTCATGGTGGCAACCGTCGAGCTCCCGCGACTTCATGCGCATGCTCACGACCATGCCCGTATGGCAGGAGCGCCCGAGCGCGTCTCGTAGGCCCCACTTCTCATACAGCCGCGGAATAAAGGCAACCGGTGCGCCTTTACAATAGATGCCAACAGAGCATCTGCCATAAAGGAGCCCCATGGACACCGCAACTCGCGACCACAACATAGCAACTTGGTTGGGCGATGCGCCGCAGCCGGTACGTGACACTACGAACCAGCTGCTCGAGCGTATCGCCCTTCTGCGTGCCGAGCAGACCATCTACCCGGCACAAGACGACATCCTCAATGCCCTCGCCTACACGCCGGCCGACCAGGTCAAAGTTGTCATTTTGGGTCAAGATCCCTATCACGGACCCAACCAGGCCATGGGGCTGTCGTTCTCGGTCCCCGCGACGCAAACCAAGTTGCCGCCGAGCCTGCGCAACATCTACAAGGAACTCAATGCCGATCTGGACTGCCCTATTCCCGCCACAGGAGATTTAACGCCATGGGCACAACAGGGCGTCCTGCTTCTCAACACTACGCTCACCGTGCGCGAGCATGCCGCGAACTCGCACGCCAAGCTGGGCTGGAGCACGCTCACCAACTACGTTATCGAACGCTGCTGCCAGCTGCCCCAGCCGGTCGTCTTTTTGGCATGGGGTCGCTTTGCCCAGCAGATGGTCGAGGGCAAGCTCGCCGCGATCGGCGCGGGCAAGGCAACCGACAAGTTCTGCCTTGCCTCCACGCACCCCTCGCCGCTTTCGGCCAACCGTGCCACGGCAGAACTCCCCGCCTTTATGGGGTCGCGCCCCTTCTCGGCAGCCAATCGGCTACTCGAACAGCACGGCTCGACCCCCGTCAACTGGACTTGCCTCGGCTAAAAATCGCTACATCAAAAATGCGCCCGACGGCTTTCCGTCGGGCGCGTTTCCTATTCGGGCCAAATAAATTGTGTGCGGCCGGCCTCGCCACCATCGATCAGCAGACTCTGTCCGGTCATAAACCGGTTGGTCACGCCCACAAAGTAGATCCACTCGGCGATTTCTTGGGCGGTGGCCCAGCGCTTAAGCGGCGTGAGCTCCATAATCTGGTTCCACAGGTGTTCGTCTTCCATCACGCAACGGTTGAGCGGCGTGATAACGCCACCCGGGTCCACACTGTTGGCGATGGCCTGCGGCGCCAGGCGGTTTGCAAGGTTCTTGGTGTAGGCGATAACGCCGCCCTTGCTGGCAGCATAGGCGGGAAACTCCGATCCCGTATGTCCGCTCGCCGACCCCACATTGACCACGGATTCGATAGCCGGCGCCGGCTTGGCGGCAAGCCCCTCCCCCACAAAGGCGTAGCGCTCGGTCACGTTGATGGTGCCACACAGGTTGGCGGCGATGTCGTCAGCCGAATCCTGCGTACCGGCAACGTTCACGATTACCTGGGGTTCAAGGTCGTCCGGAAACGCGTCCGGCTTGCGGACATCAACGATCAGATGGCGGTAGCGCTCGTGTTCGATCGCCGCCGGCAGCAGATCAAACCCCACGACCTCGTGGCCCTCGTCCAAAAAGCGCTGCACGCACGCGGCCCCGATACCACCCGAAGCGCCCGTGATCAAAACCCGCATACTTGCTCCTTAGGCGGTTGCGTGGCGCTCGAGGTACTCGACGCCCACGTTCTCGCGCTCCCAGCCGCGCACGACCTTGTAGCCCACGGGGCTCAGGAAAACCTCGCACAGCAGCTCGGCAACAGCGCCGGTCAGCGAGCACATGAGGACCTGCACCCAGGTCCAACCAAAGAACGTGTGGCTCACCACAATGGCAAAGACCAGGTTGTCGATAAACTGGCCAACACCCGTGGACACATAGGAACGGAAGGCAAAGCTCGCAAAGTTATTCTTCTTGAGCATACGGCCGAGCGACTGGTTGAGCGTGGAGTTAACCACGGCAGAAACGAGCATTGCCAGCGAAGAGCCCAGCACCACGTACCAGGTGCCGCCGATGGTGGCGTTAAGGGCGGTGTTGACCTCGATCATGCCCGTGTCGTAGTAGGCGCCCCACATGCCGGGCGTGAGCGAGCATGCCCAAAAGCACAGACTCACGGCCAGGTTGACCAGCAGTGCGAGGATAGAGATTTTGATAGATGCCTTGGCGCCAAAGCGCTTGCAGATCATGTCCTGGCACAAAAACGAAACCCAGCTCACCACAAAGCCGCAATCGAGTGCCAGATACGGCAGGCTGATAAGCTCTTTGTTGGCCAGCAGGTTCATCATGATGACACTCACGAAAAACAGCGAAACCGTTGCCGCGGGAATGCTCCGCAACAGGACCTTATAGTCCTCCATGACCTTCTTGATCATTATGTACTCCTTTGGTTTTAGGTTTAACGAGCAGGATATCGGACCCGAACTGCTCGGACGCCCCGGTCTTGAGACGACGGTGGGTATGATAGCCGCTCGCACGGCATCAGGCAAGCAAACGGCGCGGCGGCACCGCAGGACCACCGCGCCGATGCGTTAAAAGGCCACGTTGCCAAACTCCGACAGGATAAGATCGGGGTTGTGATCGGTTGCCCAATCCACGTTCCACGGACTCGTGAACAGCAGCAGCTTACCGCCGCGCATGTCCTCGACGCGTAGCGTGTCGCGCGTGAGCGAAAGGCCCGGGATATCGATGGTGTCGGGGTCGTTCTGGATCCAGCGGATGTCCGTATAGGGCAGCGGCTGGCGACGAACCTCAACTCGATACTCGGCCTTGAGACGGCGCTCGAGTACCTCAAACTGCAGCACGCCAACCACGCCCACGATGACGCTCTCCATGCCAGCGCCCAGCTCGCGGAAGATCTGGATGGCACCCTCCTGGGCAAGCTCCTCCATACCCTTGACGAACTGCTTACGCTTGAGCGTGTCGACCTGCGTAATGCGAGCGAACATCTCGGGGGCAAACGTCGGAATCTGCGGGTATTGCACGTGGCGCTTGCCGGAGCACACGGTGTCGCCGATGCTAAAGATACCCGGATCGAACAGGCCCACGATATCGCCCGCGTACGCCTCGTCCACGATGGCGCGGTCATCGGCCATCATCGACGTGCCCGTAGCAAGCTTAAGCTTACGGTTGCCCTGCACGTGGAAGGCGTCCATGCCGCGCTCGAACTTGCCCGAGCAAATGCGCACAAAGGCGATGCGGTCGCGGTGGTTCTTGTCCATGTTGGCCTGGATCTTAAACACAAAGCCGCTAAAGTCGTCGCGGCAGGGATCGACCGGCTCGCTGGTGAGCGTATCAGTATAGGCGCGCGGCGTCGGGGCCAGACGCAGGAACTCCTTGAGGAAGGGCTCCACGCCAAAGTTGGTGAGCGCCGAGCCAAAGAACGCCGGGCTCAGCTTGCCGCAGGCCACGGCATCCAAATCGAGCTCGTCGCCAGCACCATCGAGCAGCTCGATGTCGTCTATTAGGTTCTTATGGTTTTCCTCGCCGATGAGCTCGTCCATGGAAGGATCGCCCAGCTCGGCCTCGACCTCGGCGACCTTCTTGGTGGCGTTGGCGTGGCCGTCGCCCTCAAAGGCAATGACGCGACGGGTCTGACGGTCGAACACGCCGCGGAAGTTGCGGCCGCTGCCGATCGGCCAGTTCATGGGATACGTATTGATGCCCAGGACATTCTCGATCTCTTCCATGAGCTCAAACGGATCACGAGCCTCGTGGTCGAGCTTGTTCACAAAGGTGAAGATGGGAATATGGCGCAGCGTACAGACCTTAAAGAGCTTTTTGGTCTGGGCCTCGACGCCCTTGGCGCCGTCAATGACCATGACTGCGGCGTCGGCGGCCATAAGGGTACGGTAGGTATCCTCCGAGAAGTCCTGGTGGCCGGGGGTATCGAGGATATTGACGCAGGCGCCGTTGTAGGTGAACTGCAGCACCGAGGAGGTAACGGAAATACCGCGCTCCTTCTCGATGTCCATCCAGTCCGAGACGGCATGCTTGGCCGAGCTCTTGCCCTTGACCGAGCCGGCGGTCTGAATGCTGCCGGTATAGAGCAGCAGCTTCTCGGTAAGCGTGGTCTTACCGGCGTCCGGGTGGCTGATGATCGCGAATGTGCGGCGCGACGAGATTTCATCCGACAGGCTTGCCATGCGGATCCTTTCTTGCATTGAGTGCATTACGTCGATGTAACCGCATTATTGTAGCCGCGAAATCCCGTTTTAGAGCGCCTATCAGGACAAATTCATCAGTTGGGGCCTGGGTAGCAGTCGATGGCGGCACTCCGCAGCAGTTTGTCTCGATCTATAACATCTAGACGGTTTTTGAACCTCTACCTGTTGCAGATTTAGACAAACAGGTGGGGCCCGCCAGCAAAATCTCAATCTGTAACAGGTAGCCGTCCAAATCGGTTCCAGATGTTACAGATTGAGATGAATGAACGGGCGGACAATCCCTACTTACCTCTTGCATAACTGTGCATAGTGTATATATACTGTGCTTACCGGTTATATACACGTGTAGCCCAACAGCTAAGGAGCCGCTGTGGACATCATCCTATCCAATTCGAGCGACAAGCCCATCTACGAGCAGATAACCTCGCAAGTCAAAGCTCAGATCTTATCGGGCACGCTCGCTGCGGGAGCCAAACTCCCCAGTATTCGTGCACTCGCGAGCGATCTTGGCGTGAGCGTCATCACCACCAAGCGCGCCTACGCCGACCTGGAGCAACTCGGGTTTATCTGCACCGTGCAGGGCAAGGGCTGTTTTGTCGCCGAGGGCAACCAGGAGCTCTTGCGCGAAAGCCAGCTCTGCCATATCGAAGAGCTACTTGCGAAAGCGGCAAGCCAAGCCGAAGCCCTGGGCGTCACGCGCGACAAACTGCACGAGATGCTCGACCTGGTAGCCCCCGAAACCATGCAGTAGCCATCTGCAAGAAAGGCTATACCATGCAAAACTTACTAGAGCTCAAAGGCGCATCGCGCCGCGTGAGCGACCGTTTTTCGTTGCGAGACGTCACGCTTGCCGTGGAGCCCGGCCAGATCGTTGGCTTTGTGGGCGCAAATGGCGCCGGCAAGACGACGACCATTCGCGCCGCGCTTGGGCTTATCAAACTCGATGCCGGCGAGGTGCACCTGTTTGGGCAGCGCTGTGGCGCCAACGCGCCCGATGAGGCGCAGCGCTGCCTGCGTTCCCACATCGGTCTTGTCCTGGACACGTGCCCCTTCCCCTCCACGCTCAAGGTGGGGCAGATCGAGTCGCTCGTAGGCCCGGCGTACCCCACGTGGGACCGCGAAACGTTCGCCCGATTCATCAACCGATTTGGCCTCGATCCCAAGACAAAGGTCAAGGACCTCTCCCGCGGCATGGGCATGAAACTGCAGCTTGCCTGCGCACTCAGCCACAAGGCCAAGCTGCTCGTTTTGGACGAAGCCACCGCGGGCCTCGATCCCATGGCACGCGAGGAGCTGCTTGATGAGCTGCTCGCCTTTGTTTCCGACGGCCTGCACAGCGTGCTGCTCTCGAGCCACATTACGTCCGACCTCGATCGCGCTGCCGACCGCGTCATCTGCATCGATAACGGCTCGATTGTGTTTGACCTGCCGCGCGAGGACATTACCGACCGAGCCGGCATCGCCCACTGCACCCAAGCACAGGCCGCCGAGCTTATGGCTTGCGTCGAAGGTGCCCGCGCCGCCCGCCATGCCTACAGCGTGGACGTACTCGTACCCAACCGTCGCGAAACACTCGAGGCCTTCCCCGAGATTCCCTGCGATCGGGCAACCATTGATGACTATCTGCGCCTCATGCTGAAAGGGGCTTCGAAATGAAACGCGCCTTTATGTCCGAACTCGCCATCGTTCGCACGCTCATCCCGAGCATCGCGGGCGTCGGCCTGTTTTTATTCGTCGTGCTGTCCCTCGCCAACACGTCGGGCGGCGACTCTGGCACAAGTGCCGGCGCCTGCGCGGTCAGTGCCATGTCGCCCATCATGGTCATGAGCTCGCTGGCCGGCTTCGACAATCAAAATAGCTGGGAGCGTTATCGGGCAACGCTGCCCTTCTCGCGCAAAGACATTATTTGTGCACGCTACCTGAGCGTTATTGTCTTCTCCGCCGTCATGGCATGTGCAGCTACGCTTTTGCGTATCGTCGCCATCCCGCTCTTCAACAGCGCGGGCATTCCTTCGACGGGACAGACGGTCTTTGAAATCGCAATCGCCTCGGCAGCCTCGATGCTCATTTCCCTCATGATGGTGTTTTTGGCGCAGCCGCTGTTCTTTCGATTTGGACACATGGAGGCGCTGCGCCTATCCGTCGGCCTGTTTGCCATGCTCGGGTGCCTTACCATGGCAACGTTGAGTTCCTCCAACCCCATCAGCAACTGGCTCATGTCGATTGCCGGAGCGAATCCCGATCCCGCCGTCCTTGGCTGTCTGTGCGCAGGAATTGCCGCACTGGCCCTCGTGCTATGTGCAATCAGCTGCACCATCAGCATCAAGGTCTATCGAGCACGCGACCTGTAATCGACAGATAAAGGGCTTGGGCGGCACCCCACCTCATTTACTAGATAAGAAGAAGCAGCAACAACGTCGCTACCACCCTTCACGACATGCCGTTTAGATCTCGGCAACCAAAGAGAAGCCGACAGCATATCTTCGATTCGAGCCTTAACCAAATGCCCTCTCGAACTATGGCCCCTGTCTCACCACAGCGATATCAAAGCTTCATGGCGGGACGGTATCATCGGACGAGCGCCGTAATCTGGCGCGGTCGTTCTTTGGGGAGGCATTTCACCCGTGTCGTGGGTCGCAGCAGCATTTGTGTCGGCTTTCTTTGCCGGCATCACATCTATCCTGGCCAAATGCGGCATCAAGCAGACCGACTCCGATGTCGCGACGGCCATTCGCACCTGCGTGGTGCTCGTTTTCGCCTGGGCAATGGCGGGCATTTCTGGATCCATTGGAACCATTGGCAGCATCGAATCCAGATCCTGGCTCTTTCTCGTCCTCTCGGGACTCGCCACCGGTGCTTCGTGGATCTGTTACTTTAAGGCGTTGGGCATCGGAGACGTCAATAAGGTCGTACCAGTCGACAAGATGAGCACCGTACTCGCTGCACTGATCGCCATCGTGCTTTTTGGCGAGACGAGCAACCTTGCGGTTAAGCTCGTGGGAACCGCTGTCATCGCCCCCGGCACATTTTTAATGATCGAGAAGAAGCAGTCCGCCGGACCCGAGCAGCAGCAAGACCGGACCTGGCTCGCTTACGCCCTCGGTGCCGCCGCGTTCGCGGCGCTCACGTCCATCCTTGCCAAGGTTGGCATCGAAGGCGTCGAGTCCAACCTGGCCACGGCAATCCGTACCTGTGTGGTACTGGTTATGGCATGGGCAATCGTGGCAGCCAAGGGAAAACTGGAGCAGGTCGCGCACGCTGACCGGCGCGAACTCACATTTCTCGCAACATCCGGCATCGCGACCGGAGCATCGTGGCTGCTCTATTACTATGCCATCGCTGCAGGCCAGGTGAGTGTCGTGGTGCAGATCGACAAACTATCGATTGTCGTATCGGTACTATTTGCGCGCCTGGCATTCAACGAAAAACTCTCACGACGCAGCGCCATCGGTCTCGCCCTCATCGTCCTGGGCACCGCCGCGCTCGCAGTTTGGAAGTAGCGCGGCCAGCGGCCGCTACATCCTCACACCTGGCTTGGGATGCCTGTACTGACCGTGGGATGCCGTGCGCTTACCGTGCGAGATGGCAAATTTGGGACAACAGTGCAGGCAACGAAGGCAGGCTGCGCACTCCGGCTTTGTCCAGACGGGAAGGCCGTCTCGCATCTCAATCGCCGCCATGGGGCAGCGCTTGGCACACAGGCCGCAGCCGATGCAGCGATCGGCATCGACAGCAAACTTGCTCGTCTGTTGCATGCGCGGCAGCCCAATTGCGTGATACGCGCACGATGCAAACAGAGGCACGCGATGGCGCATCATGTTGCCCGTGCGGCGCGCCCGCACCGCCTCGATCACGGCATCAATCTGCGCCTCGGCAACCCTATTGATACCCTCAACCTTTTGAGGGTCAGACAGGTCGAAAACAGGCGTCCAGGTATCGGGCATCTTGACGCTCATCGCCGCATCTAACTCGAGCCCACGCTCGTGTAGCAGATCGCGGGCGAACTTGGCCGATTGCCCGGTCGTCGAACCATATGTCGAGACATAGAACGTATAGGGGCGCTCGCCGCCCTTTGTGCCGGCAGCAACCGATAGGTCGACAGTCTTCAAAAACTCGATCATTGGCGTCGGCAAGCCCCAGGCGTATACCGGGGCGACAAACCCCAGCCGACAGGGGCCTTCCATCACAGCAAGGTGAAGGATCTCGGCATCAAAGCGCTCAATCGACATAACTTTGTCGCTTGTCGCCGCCGCAATGCGACGCGCCACATGCTCGCTGTTCCCTGTCGCGCTAAAGTACAGGATCATCTCGTACCCCTGGAATTGACTCGTGAAAAACCGTGCTACTTGCGCAGCGGTTTGGGCAGCGGAATGCCGGCGGCGATGACTGCCGCGATGATCATGCAGACGATACCCTTGAGCGGGAAGCACATGAGCAGCAGGCCCACGACCATGACGGGCTGGCGCATGACGGCGCCCATCGTCGAGGCCGTGCAGACGGCGACGCAAAAGACCGGATCGGCACCGGTGAGGATGGCAAGGCCATAGCCCAGGCTCACACCCGAGAAGATAACCGGGAAGAAGTGGCCGCCGCGCCAACCAAGGTTGATGAGGGCGGGCGTCAGCATGGCCTTAACAAGACCGGTCGCGATAAGCACGCCGGCGGGAATGGTCAGATAGGTTTCCATGAGCACGTCGGCCTGTGTCTCGCCGGCAAACATGGTGTAGGGCAGGACCGTACCGCAGATGGCGAGCGCCAGACCGGCCAGCATGGCCTTGACGACAGGACGCTCCCCTATTGCATGGGACAGTGCCTCGCTTGCATGCTCGGAGACAAAGTACAGCCAGCCGCAGACCGTGCCGACCATCGCCAGCGGAATGAGCCAGACAAGTTCCAGGTTGCCCACCTCGGCGGACTCGAACCTGGGCATGCCCATGCCGCCGCCCACAAGCTGGCCAAGCAGCAGGTAGGTGCCCAGACCGCCGGCAATCGCAATGCCATAGACCACCGTCTTTTGCGCCTTGGGCAGCTTGATGGTGATCTCGCCGGATGCGGACTCATCGTCGGCGCCTTCGCCCTGGCCGTCGGCGCTACCGGCGAGCGGCGCCACAAAGCCAAAGACGGGCGCGGTAAAGAGCGCCGTCAGGGCAGCCTGGGTGCCCAGCAGCGTGAGCTCCCTAAACTCGGCGCCAAAGCGACGCATGCGGTCGCCGACCCAGCTGCACAGACCAGCGATAACGCCGGTCAGGCCGGCCTCCGGTCCAATACTTCCGCCAAACAGCAGCGGCAGCAATGCCGCGAGCGAAAGCTTGCCCAGGTTGTCGTACGGGTAGCGCCCGTCTTGCTTGACCTTAGCCATCACCTGGTTGAGGTCATCGGTCTTGGTGCCTGTCATCTTTTCGTACAGACCGATTAACAGGCCGCCCAGCAGGCAGACAAAAAACGGGTACGGCAGAAAACCGAACGGGCCGCTGGCGAGCTCGGGCGAAGCGACGCCCAGCGCGTGCGGAATCTCTGTCCATAGATAGTCGATACCGTGCTCCATCACAAAAAAGAACAGCCAGACTGCGGCACCCGCGAGTGCGCCGGTCACGGCAACGCTGAGCAAAAACAGCGCTCGGTTCGTGGGTTTAGCGAGCTTATCCATCGGGTCCTCCCGCGGTCAAAGTCGACATAGATACGTTTTATTGTAAGCCGGGCACAGCGCGGACGGGCCAACCATCCACGCCGCGAACGGCACCGTTGAGCGCCGCACGTGTAAGTCCAAGGCTTAGCTGCCGATAATTGACGCAATCTCGCACAGGTCCTCGGCAAAGTAAATGCCTTGCTGGCGCTGCGGGCTCGAAAGTCCCTTATCAATCATGTGCTCGAGCAACGCCTTGAGGTCGTTGTAGTAGCCCCCGAGGTTGTACAGGATGCACGGCGCATCGAGATGCCCCAACGACACGGCGGACATGACCTCGGCAATCTCCTCGAGCGTGCCCGTGCCACCCGGGAAGGCAACGAACGCGTCACCGAGCTCAATCATCTTTGCTTTACGCTCTGCCATATCGCTCGTCACGATGAGGTCGTCAATACCGTCGTGCTGAAACTCGGCCTCGATAAAAAAGCTCGGCTCAACACCCGTCACGTGTCCACCTGCCTCGAGTACGCTATCGGCGAGCGCGCCCATCAGGCCCGATTTGGACCCGCCGTATACCAGCGCGTGCCCGTTGGAGCCAATCCAGTTGCCCAGCTCTTGCACCGCAGGCAGAAATGCTGGGTCGTCACCAACGCTGGCGCCCAGGTATACCGTGATATTCATATTCAGTCCCCCTCGTCGTGACGCGCGGCGCCCGTTCTAGCGTTGGCGTCGGCGATATTCGCGCACACGGCGCGACAGGTCGGCGAGCTCGTCACGATCGAGCTCCTCTAAATGCTCAAGATCGTCCATAAAGCGCGCCATGGTGTCCTTTTGGCGCAGCTTGATGAGCGTATTGCAGTAGTTCACTGCCACGCCTGTGAGCATAGCGATGTAGAAGATGCTGATAACGCTCAGGATGACGGTAATGGCGCGGGCGACCGGCGTCTCCGCCGGGATATCACCAAAGCCGATGGTCGAGACGGTCTCAAAGCTAAACCAGAGCCCGTCGCCAAACGTGAGGGTCGTGGGCTCGGACAGCCAGACGGCCGTTGAGCACAGCAGATAGAAGACGAGAAACAGGCCCGTGATGCGCGCAAAACCAGCCTGGCGTAACACGTCGGCAAGCGTCCTCAACTTGTTCATCGCGACCCCTTTTCCCAGACGACCAATCTCGTTCGCTCGGTATTGTCCCACAACCGGCAGTTAGGGACGTTCCTTTTGTGCCGGCAGAAAGGGACTGTCTCCAACTGCCGGTTGTGGGACCGTCTAGCGGTGCTGCTGCCGACTGGGCAGGCGGAGCTGGTATTCTTATGCGGTAATGTCTCGATTCGTTAGGATTGCATGTGAGAGCTGCCACTGTCCTTCGTTCAGTTATATGTCGCGCTCTGGTCGTTGCGCTTACCGCGCTCACCGTACTGAGCGCCGTCGCGCCCGCCCCCGCCTTTGCCGCCGACTCCGATCAGCAAGTCAAGACGGTCCGCGTCGGCTGGCTCGTCAACAACGAGGGCTTCCAGGACGGCACTCCCGGCGAGCGTCTCTCGGGATGGGGCTACGAGTACCTCCAGACCCTGTCGTACTACACGCCCGGCTGGCGGTACGAATACGTCACCGGCACCTTCACCGAGCTTATGGACATGCTCGAGGCGGGCGAGATCGACCTCATGCCCAACATCTCCTACTCCGAGGAACGCGCCCAAAAGTTGCTCTTTTCCTCGAACCCCGAGGGCACCGAACGCTACTACATCTACGCCAGGCCCGATCGCGACGATCTGGCCAAGGGTGACCCCCAAGCGCTCCAAGGTCTTACTATTGGCTGCAACCCCGGCGTTATGCAAACCTTCGTTGGCCAGCAGTGGCTCGCCAACGAAGGAATCGCCTGCACATACAGGGAGTATGACGGAGACTCCGTTCTCTTTGACGCGCTCGCAAACAACGAGGTCGATGCCGTCATCATGAATGACACGATCTCGTCGCCCAGTGCCTCCCCCATGTTCTACATTGGTTCGAGCGACTACTACTTTGCCGTTCCCAAAAGCCGCCCCGACCTGATGAACGACATCAATGCTGCCATGACGGCAATCGCCCGCGTCAACCCACGCTATAACGACGAAGTCAAATCTAGCTACTCGACCCAAAACAGCGGTTCATCATCGCTCAACGGCCCCGAATGTTCCTGGCTCAAAGCAAATGACAACACCATCACGCTCGGCTACATTACGGGCAAACTCCCCTACTGTAACGAAGACGAAGACGGCGAAATGGAAGGTTCGCTCGCATCGCTTGCGACGACGCTGCACGATAAATTTGGCATTACGGTCAAAACCGTCGCCTTTGATAGCTACAAGATGATGTCAAAGGCCCTGTCAAAGGGAAGCATAGACGTTGCGCTGCCGGTATACCGAGATTACTGGTTTGCCGAGCAAACAGGCGTTGTGCAGTCGGTATCGTTGGGGACCATGTCCCTCACCGCCATCCACACCGGCAGCGACCTGAACAAAGACCTTCAGAGCATCGCCTGTACCAAATCATCGCTTATCAACCAAAATGCACTTGAAAGTCTGTTCCCCACAGCGACCGTAACCGAATACCAATCCGACGATGAAGCGTTCGACGCCCTCAGGAAGGGAACGGTGCACTGCATCGTCGCTCCCAGTTCACGCGTAAAAACCATCGGCGACCGTTATGATCTCGAGGACTGCGAGACGGTCGAGCTCCCTGACACCTGTGAGCTCTCGTGCTGGATTTCTCGTGGCAAGCCCGAACTGCTGGGAATCATTAATAAGGGCATCATCAATGCCGGCGAATCGCTCTCCGCCAGCAGCTACTCCTCAACGTCGTACACGGCACAGGAATCGGACACGTTCCAGTTTCTCTACCGCAACCGCGCCGCCATTGTGACTGTTATCATCTGCATTTTGCTCACCAGCATCGTCATCCTTGCCTGGTCGCTTCAACGTGCGCAGAAAGAACAGCGGAAAGCCGACGCCGCCAACGCCGCTAAGACGGCATTCCTCACGCGCATGAGCCACGACATCCGTACGCCGCTCAACGGCATCCTGGGCCTTATCGAGATCGAGGAATTGAAGGAAGGCGATATCCAGGTCGCCCGCGAGAGCCGTGCCAAGGCGCGCGTTGCCGCCAATCACCTGCTCTCACTGATCAACGACATCCTCGAGATGGGCAAAATCGAAGACCGCAAGCTAACACTGGAACATGTGCCTTTTAACCTCGAAGAGCTCTGTGACGATACGCTGGTGCTGTGCAAGCTCCGCGCATCCGATAACTGCATCACCATGCAGGACAATAGTCTGCCGTACGCCACGGGACCATACATGATCGGCAGTCCCACCCATATCCGACAGATCATGATCAACCTGTTAGACAATAGCATTAAGTACAACAAACGCGGCGGCTCCGTCACCTTTAGCTCAAAGACCAAGCCACTCGACAACGGGCGCGTGCTCTTTTGCTTTAGCGTTTCGGATACCGGCATTGGCATGGCTCCCGAGTTTTTAAAGCATATCTATGAGCCGTTTGCCCAAGAAGGTGACGATGCGCGCAGCAAGTTCCAAGGAACCGGCATGGGTATGCCAATCGTCAAGTCGCTTATTGAACTGATGGGCGGTACGATTGAGATTTCGAGTAAGGTTGGCGTGGGGGGTACGTTCAACGTCCAGATTCCGCTCGATATCGACAAGAACCCCCAGGCGCGGGCGAATACGGTCGAGAGAGCGCTCGACTGCTCGCTCGCCAACATGAACGTGCTGCTCGCCGAAGACAACGAATTGAATGCCGAGATTGCCCAGGCGCTGCTAGAATCCGAAGGCGTCGTGGTCACCCGCGCCGCCAACGGCAACGAAGTCGTCGATCTGTACCTGTCGCATCCCGCCGGCAGCTTCGATGCGATCCTGATGGACATTATGATGCCGGGCATGGACGGCTACGAGGCAACCCGCGCGATTCGTCTGAGCGAGAAGGTCGATGCAGCCGATATCCCCATCATCGCGCTCACCGCCAATGCCTTTGCCGAAGACGCCAAGGCGGCACACGACGCCGGCATGAACGCCCATCTGTCCAAACCGCTCGACTTTAACAAGCTCAAAAATATACTCGCCCGCATCAAGAAAAACGGATCCGTTTCGCTATAGTTTGTGCTCAACCACCACGCACGACCAGAAAGGAAGCCAACGATGTTTAGGCCCTTACGTCGAAAGAAACGCGCCATCACCGACGAGGAAGCGCGCGAACTGCTCGCTACCTGCAAGCGCGGCGTCTTTGCCGTCAACGGCGACGATGGCTACCCGTACGCCATTCCCGTCAACTACTTCTTTGACACCGAGCACGATAAGATTTATTTCCATGGCGCCAAAGCCGGCCACAAGGTCGACGCACTCAAGCGCGATGACAAGGTCTGCTTTACCGTTTACGGAAACGAGTGGTACCAGGACGGCGACTGGGCTCCCTACGTTATGAGCACCGTCGTCTTTGGCCGTTGTCGCCTGGCGAACGACACTCCCGCGTTTATCGAGGATAAAGTCCGCCAGCTCGCGCTTAAGTACTACCCTTCCGCCGAGGAAGTCGAAGAGGAAATCGCCAAGGCCATCAAGGGCGTCCAGCTCTACGAGATTACGATTGAGCATCTTTGCGGCAAGCAGATTCAAGAAAAATAAACCTCCGCAGCAGGTCTGCGCCCAATGGTTACAGATGCCTTACCACACGGGGCCTTCTAGCCGACTTGGCAGAAGGCCCCGCATGCAGCACACGCCTACCGTGCATTAAAAACGTAGCGGTCCAGGCGGTCGCACGCTTCCCTCACGCGCGAAAGCGGCAGCGCCAGATTCACGCGAATGTGGCAGGGCCCGTGGAACGGACGGCCGTCCTGATACCCCACGCCCACGCGCGCCCCCTCGTCGAGCAACCACTGAATATCGCGACCATGCTCGCGACACCACTCGGTACAGTCCAGAAACACCATGTACGTGCCCTGCGGGCGTGAAAACGCGACGCCCTTCCAGTGTTTTTCTGCATACGTGCAGAAGTACTCGATATTGCCGGCAAGCACCTGGTTGAGCTCGTCCACCCACTCGTAGCCCTGCGGCTGGTAGGCACCGATAAGCGCATGCATGGAGAGGACATTCATTTCGTTGTAGTGGGTCTTGTTGGACACAGCGCACATGCGGTCGCGCAGCGTCTCGTTGTAGATAATGTGGTAGCTGCCGACCAGACCCGCCAGGTTGAACGTCTTGCTCGGCGCATAGAGGGCAACCGTGCGCATGCGGGCATCCTCGCTCACCGACTGCGTCGGGATATGCTTGTGTCCCGGCAGGATGATATCGGACCAAATCTCGTCCGAGATCACCACGCAATCGTGCTGGCGATAGATGTCCATGGCGCGCTCGATCTCGTCACGCTCCCATACGCGGCCGCAGGGATTGTGCGGCGAGCAGAACACCGCGGCATGAATGTGGTTTTGGGCGAGTTTGCACTCCATGTCCTCAAAGTCCATGCGCCACACGCCCTGGTCGTCGAGCTTAAGCGGGCTGTGGACAATGCGATAGCCCGCGGCCTCAATGGACTTGGTAAAGCCGATGTAGGTAGGGCTGTGGACCAGCACCGCATCGCCCGGCTGGACATACGCGCGCAGCGTCGACACGACACCGCCCAGCACGCCGTTTTCGTAGCCGATATGCTCCGGCGCCAGACCCTCGACGCCATTACGGCGGCTCTGCCATTCGATGATGCGGTCGAAGTACTCGGGGCGCGGGTTAAAGTAGCCAAACATGGGGTGCTGGGCACGTTGAATGATGTGCTCCTGGACCGTGGGCACCGTGGCAAAGTTCATGTCCGCCACCCACATGGGAATGCGGTCGAAGCCCTCGTCGGGTGCGTTCGGAGCCATACCGGGGATCTCGCCCCAAGAGTCAACGGCGATGGAGTCCATGCCGTGGCGGTCGATAAGCGAGCTAAAGTCGTATTTCATGCTGAGCTCCCGTGCAAAGTAGACTGTTTCGATAGGCGTTATTGTCCACCAGCGTGGGCGGTTTTGGCGCGGGGTTTGGCGCTTAATTTGACGGGTGCGGACGAATGGCTGGTTAGTCTTGCGCGTCGTTGACGGCGGTTACCGTCAACCTGGCCCCGTCGACCGTAAACGATATGTCGAGCCCGGCGTAAGCCAAGTGGTAAACGCGGTTTGGCTCGTGCTTGCTGCCTGCGCGGCGCGGATCTTGGCAAAGGACCTCGACCAAGCCGGGGAGCTTTGCGGGAGGGACCATATCCTGCAGCGCTTGCGGGAACTCAACATCGAGCTCTTGCCACGGAGCATCCTCAATCCAGCCGCCCGTCGCATCCGGGTGACAGTCGGCAAATGGAATGTAGGGCTTGATATCGTAGATGGGCGTGCCATCGCGCAGGTCGGCCCCCAGCACATGGATGATGGGACCATCGTCGGTGAGCTCGACACGATCAAGCTTGACGCAGGTGAGCCCGATGGGATTAGGGCGAAACGGACTGCGCGTGGCAAAGACGCCCACACGCTCGGCCCCGCCTAGACGCGGCGGGCGCACGGTCTTCGACCACTTGGCATTGGTACCGGACCTGTCCTGCGTTTTGGCATCGGCAGCTATGTCCTTAGCCGTGCCACCGGGCGTTCCGTTTTCGAAGCGCCACAGCAGCCATAGGTGAGAGAAGGAGTCCAGACCCTCAACCGCTGCGTTGGAAGCAAATTCCGGCTCAAAAACGATGCGCCCCTGCAGATGAGGCGCCAAAAAGCTGTTGCGCGGAATGCCGAACTTCTGCGGCAGATCGGTATGTATGCGTGCAATAGGTTCCATGCCGGTCATTGTACGACATGAAGGTGCGAGGCGTTGTGCGCAATTCTTCGCCGCGGTCCCCCGTCGTGCAACCAACGGTTGCTTGGAAGGGCACCTGCTGCCGCGTATGCTTAAGCCATCAACCAGCAGAAAGGAGCCGCTATGGCCTTTGCAGAAAAGCTCATCGCTGTCCGTCGCGCCCATCGCCTTACCCAGGAGCAGCTCGCCGCCAAGCTCTTCGTCACACGCCAAGCCGTCAGCCGTTGGGAACGCGGCGAGGTCACACCGGGCATCGACATGATGAAGCTCATTGCCGCCGTGACCGGCGAGCCACTGTCTCATCTGCTCGAAATGCCCGAGCATTATTGCCAGAGCTGCGGCATGATACTCACGCCCGACGACTGCGGCACCGATGCCACGGGCACCGCGACCGATCATTACTGCAAGTGGTGCTACGACCACGGCAAGTACACCTACGACACCACCATGGAGGCAATGATCGAGGATTGTGCCCCGCGGCTGGCACAAAACACCGGCATGTCGCTCGACGAAGCCGTCTCGCTCATGGGCGCCGTCCTGCCGCAACTGGAGCGCTGGCGCACCGTGCAGGAAAACGAGGAGTGCTACGGTGCCGAGGCGCGGGCGCGCTATGGCGATGAGGCTATCAATGCAGCGAACGAAACGTTACTGGACATGGATCCCGAGACATGGAACGACATGAAAGAACTTGAACGCGCTATTCTGGGTCAGCTTTCGATTGCCATGGGCATTGGCGACCCAGAGAGCAACGAAGCCCGCAAGCTTGTCGCGATGCATCGTCGATGGATTGGCCTTAACTGGGGGCACGAGCCCCAAGACGAGGCGTACCTGGACCTCGCCCACGGTTATCTTGCCGACCAGCGCTTTGTTGGCTACTACGACAAGCCCTGCGGCATCGGAGCCACGGCGTTTCTGGTCCAGGCTATCGAGTCGTCGTTGACGCGCGCATAGACCGCGGCGGCTTTGGGTATTTCAATCAAAACCGCAACCGATTGGAGACCTATGGCTACTAATCATGAGCTCGTGCTCTACGTTATGACCGGCTGCCCGTATTGCATAAAGGTCAAGCGCTTTTTGGCCGATAGCGGCGTGACCATTCCCGAACGCAATATCTCGACCGATACCGAAGCCGAGCAGACACTCATCGCCGTCGGCGGAAAACGCCAGGTTCCCTGCCTGTTCATCGACGGCAAACCGCTCTACGAATCGAGTGACATCATCTCGTGGGCACAGGAGAACCTGCTCTAGTGCAACATAGTCATTGGGGACGCTCTTAAATGACTAGTCGTTAAAGAACGTCCCCAACGGCTAACTAGCCGTGGAAGCGGGCTATGGGCGCAAGCGGCTGTTCGCGAAAGACACGATCGACGGCGGCGCGGTATTCGTCGACCTTTTTAGTCTTGCGCACGAGCTTGTGAACGGTAGCGGGGTCGGCGAAGGCGCATTTGGCGTAGAACCACCACTCCTTCATGCGAAAGACCGCGTTACCGCCAATCTCTTCTGCATATGCCGCAAACAGCGTGTCATGGAAACGATGCAGTTCGGCTGCCGTGGCAGCAGGGCCGCCCTTGACCATGCGAGCCAGCGCGGGGTTCGCAAGCAAGCCACGCCCCAGCATCACATGGCGTGTGCCGGGATAGGCCTCCACCAGCGCATCCATATCCTCAAGATCAAAAATATCGCCGTTATAGGCAACCGGGAACGGCGCACGCTCCAGCGTCTCGCCATAGAACTCCTTGCGCGGCGAGCCCGTATAGCGGTCCTTTTGCACACGCGGATGCACGATCAGCTCTGCCAGCGGCATGCGACAGTAAAGGTCGAGTACGCGCTCATACTCGTCATCGCCCTCCAGACCCAGCCTGGTCTTGACCGACACCGGCAACGGCGATCGCTCACACACGTCACTCAAGAACACCTCGAGCTCGTCGAGATTACGCAAGAAACCCGAGCCCTTGCCCTTGGCGACAACCGTTCCCGAGGGGCAACCCAAGTTGAGATTGACCTCGCGATAGCCCATGCCGGCGAGCACCTGTGCCGCCCACACAAATTCGTCCGCGTTCTTGGACATCAGTTGAGGCACTACGTTGAGCCCCTGGTTATTGGCAGGATCGATCTCCTTAAACGCCTTGCCGCCAAAGCGGTTTCCCACCCGCGGCGGCGGCAAAAACGGCGTGTAATAACAATCGAGCGCACCGAAGCACTCCGCATGCACGCGACGGAACACATGACCAGTAATCCCCTCCATGGGGGCCAGCGATAGAATCATCAACATCTACTCTCAGATCAATGCGGCAAAGGGGCTGTCCCTTTGTCACATGCATTATGCCTTGTGTTCCAGATGATTCACAAGGCAGAGGTAGCAGCTTGACGATAATCGTCCTTCCATCCGGCGCCTCACGCAACGAAGGTGAATGTTTTTCCGCGAAGTGAACGAGTGAAATCGGATCCCCGAAGCATCGACACTTTTGGAGAGCCATTTCCTGCGGTCTTGTCGCTCAAATCCTGCGGTTTTTGCATCCAAAAGTGCGAATGCTTCAGGGGTCCAGAATAGGTCGCTCACTTCTCGTAAAACCATTCACCTTCGATTTGCTGGCGTCCACAAACAGTGAGAGGCTGTCCCACGACAGCCCCCTTGCGCGTCATTCGCCCCATGACAGCGGCTCCATGCTCCAAAAACGACGTTCATGATCACGACGACCGCCAACACCACGCTGTTGACCGCCATGTCTGATCAACGGACACCCTCCACTCATCTATACTCAAGAGCGTGTGCGCATCGCCCCCGAAAAACGATGAGAGTCGAGGCCCCATGCAGCAGCTCACCGAACAAGAAAAGAAACGCATTCAGCGGTACTGTACATACCCCAAGATCGCAGCGACCGCACTCGTCATGTCGTTCGTGGCATGCCTGTTGATGTTGCCGCTCCAAATGATCAACGATATCGCGTTCCACCAAAAGGAATTCCAACCCGCGGGCATATATACCGCCATCGCACTCACCGTTATCGAACTCGCCATCTTTTGCTATTGCGCTCTTGCGCCGCGCTTTGGAATGCAGGGCAAACAGTGGAAGGAGCTGCAGAGCAGGCTCGCGGTAGCCCAGACCAACAAGGACCGTTCCGCGGAGGTCGCCGGCGTGCTTGCCACGCAAGCTGCCGGCCGCCTGCTCAAGAACAGCGATAACGATCTCGCGCGCAACCTGGGCGGTGCCGC
>CAJMOM010000005.1:0-26325 GCA_905215005.1 uncultured bacterium
CACCGCGCAGCGCTTCGATAATGGCGGCGATCTGCTCGGCGGGTTTACCGGCGCCGTAGACAACCTCGCCGGCCCCCTGGCGCACCCCGCGCGAAAGATCGAGCTGTGCAAAGCCCAAGTCGGCGGTCGGCGCCGTCTGGATGCGCGTGAGGGCATCGGCCGGCGTAATGCTTCCGTCTGCCACGTCACTTAGCAATTGCTCAAGATCTCGTTTGTCCATATAAGTTCCCTTCGACGCAGAAAAGTTTAGCACGCAAAGGGTTGTTTCCGAACATTAGAGCATAATTGTTCGGAAATCTGACATGTCAGATTAGATGAAGTTGTGAGGCAAACTAACTAGTCACGCAGGATGATGTCCATGGCGAGCATTAGGTTGCGCTCGTCGATGGCAAACGGGGCGGCCTCGCGCGTCTTGGGCTTGGCGCAAAACGCGATGCCCGTGCCAGCGGCCTGAATCATGGGGATGTCGTTGGCGCCGTCGCCGATCGCGACGGTATGAGCCATATCGACACCGCACTCGACTGCCCAATCCAGCAGCCGGATGAGCTTGGACTCCTTGGTCACGATGTCGGCCGCTAGCTTACCCGTGAGCTTGCCGTCTACGACCTCCAGGCGGTTGGCCAGGCAAAAATCGATGCCCGCGGCGGCCACGATCTTATCGGCGACCTCGTGAAAGCCGCCGCTTACCACGCCGACCTTCCAGCCCTTGCTGTGCGCTGAGCGCACAAGCTCCAGCGCGCCAGGAGTAAACGTCACGCGCTCATAGGTGCGCTCGAACACGCTCTCGTCCAAGCCGGCAAGCAGCCCCACGCGCTCCTCGAGCGCCTGTTTAAAGTCGAGTTCGCCACGCATGGCGCGTTCGGTGATCTGTGCCACCTGTTCGCCCACGCCGGCCTCCTCGCCCAACAGGTCGATGACCTCCTGGTTGATGAGCGTGGAGTCGATATCCATAACGATGAGGCGTGCAGTCATGGCGGGCCTTTCCGAGTGCAGTTGTATTGGGGCACATTGTCGCACGTGGCGCGCGTCGGCAGACACTGCGACGCATCAATTGTTTCGTCTCCGTCAAGTCTTTGGGCATGAGCTACTTTTCCGCGGCACATCGACGCGGGTGCGATAAGATAGAACGCCATGTCCGGCTGCGCGGTTTACGCAGGCTGGGCAAATCTGTACGACGCCGCCCGGAACGACACGGGGCGGCACAGATCCATAAAGGAGGATCACTGGTATGAGCCAGACCCGTCCCATCGACGAGCATTCCATGCACACCCGTACCTGCGGCGAGCTTCGCTTCGAGAACGTGGGAGAAGAGGTCACCCTCACCGGTTGGGTGAGCCGTCGCCGCGACCACGGCGGCCTTATCTTCTGCGACCTTCGCGACCGCGAGGGCATCACGCAGCTCACCTTCGACCCCGAGCACTCCGATGGCGATGCCTTTAAGATCGCCGAGACCATGCGTCCTGAGTGGCCCATCAAGATCCACGGCGTCGTGCGCGCTCGTGGCGAGGAGACCACCAACACCAAGCTCGCGACCGGCGAGATCGAGGTCCTGACCGACCACGCCGAGGTGCTCAACACGTCCGTCACCCCGCCGTTCCAGATCGAGGACGGCATCGAGACCAGCGAGGACACCCGCCTGCGCTATCGCTATCTGGACCTCCGCCGTCCCGAGATGATGGCCAACCTCAAGCTGCGCTCCGACTTTACCTTTGCCATTCGCGAGGCGCTGCACAACCGTGAGTTCATGGAGGTCGAGACGCCCTCCCTGTTTAAGTCCACGCCCGAGGGCGCTCGTGACTTCATCGTCCCCAGCCGTATCCAGCCGGGTAACTTCTACGCCCTGCCGCAGTCCCCGCAGCTCCTGAAGCAGCTGCTCATGGTCGGTGGCGTTGAGCGCTACTACCAGGTTGCCAAGTGCTTCCGCGACGAGGACCTGCGTGCCGACCGTCAGCCCGAGTTCACTCAGGTCGATATCGAGATGTCCTTCGTGGACCAGAACGATGTCATGAGCGCGCTCGAAGAGGTTCTTGCCGATGCCTTCGGCCGCATGGGTGTCGAGATGCCCACGCCGCTGCGTCGCATGAACTACTGGGATGCCATGGACACCTATGGCTCCGACAAGCCCGATACCCGCTATGGCATGCACCTGGTCGACCTGACCGACATCTTTGCCAACTCCAAGTTCAAGGTCTTTGCGACTGCCGCGAACGAGGAGGGCTCTGTCGTCAAGGCCATCAACGCTAAGGGCGCCGGTGCCTGGGCACGTGCCAAGATCGATAAGCTTGCCGGCGTGGCTTCCACGTTTGGCGCCAAGGGCCTGGCCTGGATCGCCTTCCGCGAGGACGGCTCCATCAACAGCCCCATTGTCAAGTTCTTCTCGGACGAGGAGATGGCCGCTCTGCGCGAGCGCATGGACGTCGAGCCCGGCGACCTTGTGATGTTCGCCGCCGGCCCGCGCTTGCTCTCCGACGAGATCCTGGGCGGCATGCGTTCCCACATGGCCAATGCGCTCGAGATCAAGCGCGAGGGCCATGACTTCCTGTGGGTCGTCAACTTCCCGCTGTTCCACTGGGATGAGGACCGCAAGGCTTACGCTGCCGAGCACCAGCCCTTCACCCTGCCGACCGAGACCGACATCGCCAAGATCGAGGCCGACCCGTTGGCAGCAGGTTCCTGCACCTACGACTTTGTCATGGACGGCTTTGAGGCCGGTGGCGGCGGTATGCGTATCCACAACGCCGAGATGCAGATGTCCATGCTCAAGCTCCTGGGCTTTACCGAGGAGCGTGCCGAGTCTCAGTTCGGCTTCCTCATGGAGGCTCTCAAGTTTGGTGCGCCCCCGATGGGCGGCTTCGCTCTGGGCCTGGACCGCGTGTGCATGCTGCTCACCGGTTCCGACTCCATCCGCGACGTCATGGCGTTCCCCAAGACGGCCAGCGGCTCCGACCTCATGTCGGGCGCTCCGAGTGCCGTTTCCGGCGCCCAGCTCAAGGACGTCAGCCTGCGCCTGATGTAGGCGAGCGGCTACATAATGCCCACAACGAGGGAAGGACGCGTGCCTTCCCTCGTTTTTTATGGGACGGGGGTGCGCCGGTAACGTACAATAACTACCACGTGGCTGGGTTTGCCGGCCGAATGTGCGATGCCGCGGGAGGGGACATGGTCGAGTTTACAAAGACGATTAAAGATCCGTTGGGATTACATGCCCGCCCGGTTGCGCTGCTCTATGACATCATTGCCAAGCATCGTAGCGACGTGTCAGTCAGCATCGGCGATCGCCACACGGATGGCCGCGACGTTATAGGGCTCATGGCACTCTGCGGCGAATGTGGCGAAGACGTCGTGTTCCGCGTTTCGGGCGTAGATGAGGCCTCCTGTGTCACATCGATCAGAAATCTCTCGCTTTAAGCATGACAGGGCGTGGTAAAGGATGGTCCTTTGCCGCGCTCTTTTGTTTCGTATAGGAAACTTTTTCGAAATCTGAATGGGGACCCTTTCCAAAAAGTTAACCACGTGTTAGTTTACTATAGCGAACATAGGCGTGGTTAACTTTTACCGCGTCGATGTTGAGGACGAACTGACGTTAGGAGCCACTCATGTCTTGCGGACCGCAGATGCCGGCAATGCCGCTTTCGATGGTAAAAGCGGGCGAAACCGTGCGCGTGTCTCGTGTAAAGGGCAATGAGGATATGAAGCACCACCTCAAGGACCTCGGCTTTGTCGAGGGCAACGAAATCCACGTGGTGAGCTCGAGTGGTGCCAATATCATCGTCACGGTGCTCGGCGCACGCTTTGGCATCGATTCCAAGGTTGCCATGCACATTATGACCGTCGGTTAGCGACGGTATATCGCAATAAAACTGAAAGGGGGACAAGTAAATGAAGACGTTGGGTGACGTTAAGGTGGGCGAGAGCTCCACCATCGTCAAGCTTCACGGTGAGGGTGCGCTTCGCCGCCACCTTATGGACCTGGGGCTCATCAAGGGCACTTCGTTCAAGGTCGTGAAGGTTGCACCGCTCGGTGATCCGGTCGAGATCAACGTGCGCGGCTACGAGCTTTCCATCCGCAAGGAGGAGGCCGCCGTCGTCGAGGTTCAGTAAGGACTCGCGGCGTATATTTCTGCAGATAAAGTTAGGTTTTTCTAACTTAATGCAGCATCTTTGAAGCACATTATCCAGCCTGCGCGGAGAAAGCAGCGCGGGCACACAAGGAAGAAGGATTGAATGGCGGATTCTCAGATCCATGTCGCGCTGGCGGGTAACCCCAACTGCGGCAAGACCACGCTTTTCAACCTGATCACCGGCGCCAACGGCTACGTTGGCAACTGGCCCGGCGTCACGGTTGAGAAAAAGGAAGCCAAGCTTCTGAGCGACAAGAACGTTACCATCACGGACCTCCCCGGTATCTACTCGCTTTCCCCCTACAGCCCCGAGGAGCAATGCTCGCGCGATTATCTCATGAGCGGCGAGCCCGATGTAGTCGTCCAGGTGGTCGACGCCACCAACCTCGAGCGCAACCTGTACCTGGCGCTTCAGGTTATCGAGACCGGCCTGCCCGTGGTCGTTGCCCTCAACATGGCCGATCTGGTCGAGAAGAATGGCGACAAGATCGACACCGACAAGCTTTCCAAGAAGCTCGGCTGCCCGGTTATGATGATCTCCGCTCTTAAGAACAAGGGTATCAAGGAGCTCTTCGAGCAGGTCAAGAAGTCCGCTGCTTCCAAGGGCCAGGTGCCGGAGCACAAGTTCGACTCCTCCATCGAGGACGTTCTGGACCACATCGAGAACAACCTTCCGGCGAGCGTTCCCGCCAACAAGCGCCGCTATTACGCCGTCAAGCTGTTCGAGCGCGACGCGGACGCCTGCAAGCTCATCAACCTCACCAAGGAGAAGGCCGCTCGCGTGGAGCAGCTGGTCGCCCAGTGCGAGCAGGACTGCGACGACGACGCCGAGTCCATCATCACCGGCGAGCGTTACGGCGTGATTGCTCACATCATTGACGAGTGCCTCACCAAGGCTCCGGCCAAGATGAGCACTTCCGAGAAGATCGACCGCGTGGTTACCAACCGTATCCTGGGTCTGCCGATCTTTGTGGTCATCATGTTCTGCGTGTACTACATCGCCGTTTCCACCCTGGGCGGCACGGTGACCGACTTCACCAACGACCAGCTCTTCGGTACCGACGGTTGGTACGTGCTCGGTCAGGGCCGCGATGCCTACGACGCAGCCGTCGAGGCTGCGGGCGACGACACTGATTCGGTCGATCCGGCTCAGTATGGCCCCTATGTTCCCGGCATTACCACCATGGTGCACGATGCCCTCGTGGCGGGTGGCACCGAGGACGGCGGTCTGGTCGATTCGCTGGTCTGCGACGGTATCGTCGGCGGCCTGGGCGCTATCTTCGGCTTCGTCCCGCAGATGTTCCTGCTGTTCGTCATGCTGTCCTTCCTGGAGGACTGCGGCTATATGGCCCGCGTCGCCTTCATCATGGACCGCGTGTTCCGCCGCTTTGGCCTGTCCGGTAAGTCCTTCATCCCCATGCTCGTGTCCTCGGGCTGCGGCGTCCCCGGCGTCATGGCCACCAAGACCATCGAGAACGAGAAGGACCGCCGCATGACGGTCATGACCACCACGTTCATTCCCTGTGGCGCCAAGCTGCCGATCATTGCCCTGCTCATGGGCTCCATCATCGGCGATTCTTCCACTACCGCCGCGTGGATCAGCCCGCTCTTCTACTTCCTGGGCGTCTTTGCCGTCATCGCCTCGGGCCTCATGCTCAAGAAGACCAAGCTTTTCGCCGGTCGCCCGACGCCGTTTGTTATGGAGCTTCCCGCCTACCACTTCCCGGCGATCCGTTCCTGGGCGCTGCACGTGTGGGAGCGCTGCTGGGCCTTTATCAAGAAGGCCGGCACGGTCATCTTCGCGTCCACTGTCGTGGTTTGGTTCCTGTCCAACTTTGGTAGCTACAACGGTTCCTTTGGCTTCCTGCCTGCGATGGACGGCATCCCCGAGGAGTTCATGGACTACTCCGTGCTCGCCATGCTGGGCAATCTGGTCGCTTGGATTTTTGCCCCGCTCGGCTTTAGCACCTGGCAGGCAACCGCGCTGACCGTTTCAGGCCTCGTCGCCAAGGAGAACGTCGTCGCAACCGCTGGCTCGCTGCTCTCCGTTGCCGACGCGGGCGAGACCGACCCGAGCCTGTGGACCGCGTTTGCCGGCATGTTCCCCACCATGGGCGCCTGCGTTGCCTTCGGCGCGTTCAACCTGCTGTGCGCACCGTGCTTTGCCGCCATTGGCACCATCCGCAACCAGATGGACTCCGGCAAGTGGACTGCGATCGCTATTGGCTACGAGTGCGCCTTCGCTTGGGTGATCGGCCTGTTCATCAACCAGTTCTACAACCTGCTTGTTCTGGGTCAGTTTGGTGTCTGGACGATTGTGGCCATCGTGCTGCTGGTTGCGATGCTCTTCCAGATCTTCCGTCCCATGCCCAAGCATGCATGGACCGACGAGGACGAGACCAACACCGCTTCCGCTGCAGTTTCCGCTTAAGTCCGAATAAGGATTAACCCCTTTCCATGAGCCCGGGTGTCCCAGCGACGCTCGGGCTTTTTGGTGGGGGAGATGTGACGTTTCCGCAGATAAAACCGACTAAAACAAACCTGTCCCTTTTTGGTAGGTGGAGAATGGGGTAAAGTAAGTGGTGGTTAACTAGAGGAGGCTTGCTATGGCACCTATCGATATTGTTGTACTGGCTGTTATCGGTATTGCGTTTGCTGCGGTATGCGTGCGCATTTACCGCAAGGGCACCTGCGCCGACTGCGCTCAGGGTGGCGTTTGCACGGGGCATTGCTCCAATAAAAAGACCTGCGCCGCGCTTAAGGGCGTGGACAAAATCGCCGAAGACTTGGGCCGCGGTATCAAATAAGGTCTAGACATCCAAGCGCCTCGCGAGCATCCGTTCGCGGGGCGCTTTGCGCATTTGGGCGTGAGCGCGGCGAGTTGAAGAGTATTTTTGGGGTATCGTTAACTGAACTGTAAATTGGCAACTTATCTATAACGGAGTAATCCCATGAGCGCTCGCGTAACCATGAAGGACATAGCCGCCGAGCTTGGCGTTTCCATCAATACCGTGCACAAGGCCCTGACGGGTAAGGCCGGCGTGAGCGAATCCGTGCGCTCCAAGGTGAATGCTAAGGCCGAGGCCATGGGTTACCATCGCAATACGAGTGCCTCGAGCCTGCGCCGCAAGGATATCAACCTGGTGTTTTGCCTGCCCCGCGCATCGCGCGAGGGAGCGTACTTTTTCCGTTACCTTTGGGAAGGCTGCAACCGCTTTGAGCAGGAGGTCATCGACCGGGGCATTACGGTTGAACGTGTTGAATTTGGCGTGGGTGGCTACGCCGATGCGCTCGAGCAGATTGATGAGCGCCTGCAGGTAGGCGAGAAGATTGATGGCCTGCTTGCCTATGTTCCGAGCGATGACCGCGCAACCGAGCTTTTGAGGCAGATTGCCGAGGCGGGTGTGGCGATCGAGCTCGTCGATGGCGACCGACCGCACCTCGATCGCCTGGGTGCCAGTCTGGCAGACTATTCCGCGGCGGGCAGTCTTATGGCAGAGCAGGCGGCAAACCTGGTTCACGCTTCTGGGGCTGACGCCCGCGTGCTCCTGTTGGCGGGCGACCCCTATACCGATTCACACTATCTGACCGCCCGCGCCTTTCACAATTACCTGCGCGAACACGATATTCCATGGCAAGTTGAGGACCTTGCCGGCGCCCATGCGCAAGTCAAACAGCTCGAGCGCGAGCTTGAGCAGCGCTTGAGTGCGCCGGATGCTCCCGAGCTCATCTGTAGCGTTTTTGCCGTTGGTTCCGAGGTAGTCGCCAACGCGCTTGTTTCGAGCGGCAAGGCCGGCAAGGTCATGGTAATCGGCAACGACCTGTTCCCCGAGAGCGCCTTGGCCTTGCGCCGTGGCATCTTTACCAATATTGTCTATAAAGACCCGGTGAGCTTGGCCTACCGTGGCGCTAAGACTTTGGGCGAGTATTTGCTGTGGGGTAAAACTCCGGCGGAGCCCGTGCAGAAGGGTGCTGTGGAGATGGTGTTTGCCAGCAACGTTGACCGTTACTGCAAACTCGCCGGAATCTAATGCGTTTAGTGAGTTCCCTATTTGCCGCGTACTTTTTGGTAGGGGTATCGAAAAAGCTGTTTCGAAGGCCACTGATGGCGAATCTGCCGTCAGCGGCCTTTCTTTGTGCCGCTTCAACGCAGGATCCATGGCTCGGCAACCGTTAAGCGGCCAAAACCTACCGCTCACCCCGTGATGGTTAGGTGAACGTTCACCCACAAACGATTTTTGAACTAAGATGGTGAACGTTCACCTAGAGGATAGCGAGCGCATCGTGCGCCCGCTCCGCCAACAAAGGGGTTGTTTGATGAAAAACTTCATGGACGATCAGGATTTCCTGCTGAGCACCAAGACCGGCGAGGAGCTATTCCACAACTTTGCCGAGGGCATGCCTATCGTCGACTACCACTGCCACATTTCTCCCAAGGAGATCTGGGACGACAAGCGTTTTGAGAACATCACCGAGGTTTGGCTGGGCGGTGACCACTACAAGTGGCGCCTGATGCGTGCAAACGGCGTTGACGAGCGCTTCATTACCGGCGATGCCCCTGCTCGTGAGAAGTTCCAGAAGTGGGCCGAGACCCTGGGCCGTTGTGTGGGCAACCCCGTCTTTGAGTGGAGCCACCTGGAGCTTAAGCGTTACTTTGGCTACGAGGGCGTCCTAAACGGCAAAACTGCTCAGGAGGTCTGGGACCTTGCCAACGCCAAGCTCGCTGAGGCCAGCTTTACCTGCCGTAACCTGATCAAGCAGTCCAACGTCCGCATGATCTGCACTACCGACGACCCCGCCGACAGCTTTGAGTGGCACAAGAAGATTGCCGCCGACGACAGTTTTGACGTTCAGGTCGTTCCCGCCATGCGCCCCGATGCCGCGCTGCGTATCGAGCGTGGCCAGGAGTTCGCCGACTACTGCAAGCGCCTTTCCGAGGTTGCCGGCGTCGAGGTCAGCGACTTCGAGGGCATGAAGGCCGCCATCTCCAAGCGCTACGATGTCGCCCACGAGCTGGGCTGCCGCGCTTCCGATCACGCACTCGACTACGTTATGTACGTTCCGGCCACCGCTGACGAGATCGAGGCCATCTTTGCCAAGGGCCTTGCCGCCGAGCCGCTTACCGAGGACGAGGTCCTCAAGTACAAGACGGCCTTTATGCAGTTCGTCGCCGGCGAGTATGTCCGCCTTGGCTGGGCCATGCAGCTGCACTTTGGCTGCAAGCGTGACAACAACCGCGCTATGTTCGCCAAACTCGGTCCCGACACCGGCTACGATTGCATCTCCAACTACACGCCGTCCGACCAGCTGGCCGATTTCCTCAACTCCATCCAGGAGTCCACGGGTCTGCCCAAGACCATTCTGTACAGCCTGAACCCCATCGACAACACCATGATCGATACTGTGATGGGCTGCTTCCAGGAGGCTCCGACCGCAGGCAAGATCCAGAACGGTTCCGCCTGGTGGTTCAACGACAACGAGGTCGGTATGCGCGAGCAGCTCACGGCTCTGGCTAACGAGGGCGTGCTGGGCAACTTTGTGGGCATGCTTACCGATTCCCGCTCCTTCCTGTCCTACCCGCGTCACGAGTACTTCCGTCGCGTGCTGTGCGGCGTGATCGGCGAGTGGGTCGAGCAGGGCAAGTATCCGGCCGACATGGAGCTGCTGGGAGCCATCGTGCGCGACATCAGCTACAACAACGCGGTCCGCTACTTTGGCTTTGACCTGGATACCGTCGAGGCCTAAACCCGCATCGAATCACACCGAACTCGGGAGCGCCGTTGCCACACGCGGCGCCCCCGTTTTGCCTGCACGCTAACAGCAATCTAAGGAGAGACATCGATGGAGAACATCAGCTACGAGACGCTCGAGAAGATCGGCTACAAGGGCTACCTGCTGCCCAAGGACGCGCCCGAGAAGGTTCTGCAATTTGGCGAGGGCAATTTCCTGCGCGCCTTCGTCGACCGCTTCTTTGACATGGGCAACGAGGCAACCGGCTGGAACGGCAAGGTTGTCATGGTCCAGCCCATCAGCGGCGCCTTTGGCTTTGCCGATGGTATCAACGCCCAGGACGACCTGTACACCGTGTTGGTGCGCGGCAAGGAGAACGGCAACACGGTTGACGAGTCCCGCGTGATCAGCGCCTGCAGCCGCTGCATCAACCCGTACCGCGAGGACGACTACCGCGCCATGATGGAGGTCGCCGTCTCCGACGATTTGGAGATTATCGTCTCCAACACCACCGAGGCCGGTATCGCCTACGACCCGTCCTGCAAGGCCGATGACATGCCGCCCGCGAGCTTCCCCGCCAAGCTTGCCCAGGTGCTCCACACCCGCTGGGCCGCCGGCAAGCCGGGCGTCATCGTGCTCGCCTGCGAGCTCATCGATCACAACGGCGAGGAGCTGCTGCGCATCATGAACCAGTACGTGAGCGACTGGGGCTGGGAGGACGAGTTCTCGCAGTGGATGGCCAACGACTGCACCGTCTGCACCACGCTTGTCGACACTATCGTCCCCGGCCGCATCCGCGACCCCAAGGAGGCCGCTGCCGTGGCCGAGCGCCTGGGCTACGAGGATCCCTTCCTGGCCGTGCGCGAGCCCTTCCAGATGTGGGGCATCCAGGGCGACGAGTCGCTTGCCGAGAAGCTCCCCTTCGTGAAGGCCGGTCTGCCGGGTGTCTTTGTTACCCCCGATGTCACCCCGTACAAGAAGCGCAAGGTTCGCATCCTCAATGGCGCCCACACCGCCTTCGTCCCGGGCTCCTGGGTTGCCGGCTTTGACATCGTGCGCGATTGCATGCACGACGAGACCGTCCGCGGCTTCATGAACACCATGCTCTACGACGAGGTTATCCCGACGCTTGCCGCCGACCTGGACGTCGAGGACTGCAAGGCCTTTGCTGCCGCCGTCGAGAACCGCTTCGACAACCCGTTTATCGACCACGCGCTGCTCTCCATTTGCCTCAACTCCACGGCCAAATGGCGTGCTCGCGACCTGCCCACGCTCAAGGACTATGTTGCCGAGACCGGCAACCTGCCCAAGTGCCTGGCGACGAGCCTCGCTACGCTCATTGCCTTCTATACTCAGGAGCTCGTTGCTCGCGAGGGCGATGGCCTGCACCTGCGCCGCGCCGACGGCACCGAGTACACCGCTCAGGACGATGCCTTCGTGCTCGATTTCTACGCCGCCCACGCCGGCGCCGACGACGCCGAGCTGGTGCACGATGTGCTCTCCAACGAGCAAATGTGGGGCGAGGATCTTACGCAGATCGCAGGCCTGGAGGAGTTTGTCGTCAACGCTCTCGCCGTCGTGCGCACCGAGGGCGCCAAGCAGGCCTTCGCCAACGCTCAGGCGTAAATTTCCGGCGCAGACGCGGGCGCCAGACGGCTTGCCCGCGCCTCGACTTCTGCTCAACCTGTAGGGTTAGGACCATTTGTAATGAACACTATCCAGATCAATCCGGCCGACAACGTGATCGTCGCGCTGTCGCCGCTTGCCAAGGGCACCGCCGTCGCGGTTCCCGGGGTGGGCGAGGTCGCTGCCGCGGAGGATATTCCGCAGGGCCACAAGATGGCCGTGCGTGCCATTGCGGCGGGGGAGAACGTTGTCAAGTACGGTCTTCCTATCGGCCATGTGACGGGCGACATCCAGCCCGGTCAGTGGCTTCATACGCATAACGTCAAGACCAACCTTTCGGGCGAGGTCGAGTACGTTTACAATCCGACGCATCCGGTCGTTGAGCCGGTTGAGCCCGAGACCTTTATGGGCTTCCGTCGCGCCGACGGCCGCGCCGCCACGCGCAACGAGCTGTGGATCATCCCCACGGTCGGCTGCGTCAACGAGGTCGCACGTGCCATGTGCGAGCAGGCTCAGGATCTGGTCGAGGGTTCGCTGGAGGGCGTCTATTACTTTCCGCATCCGTTTGGCTGCTCGCAGACCGGCGCCGACCATGCCCAGACCCGTCGCCTGCTGGTAGCGCTCTCGCGTCACGCAAACGCTGCGGGCGTGCTGTTCCTGTCGCTCGGCTGCGAGAACTGCACGCATCAGCAGGTGCTCGACGAGCTGGGCGAGTACGATCACGAGCGCGTTCGCTTCCTTACCTGCCAAGATGTTGCCGACGAGCAGGTCGAAGGCCACAAGATTCTGTCTGAGCTGGCCGACCTGGCCAAGCAGGCCAAGCGTGAGCCCATTCCGGCCTCCGAGCTGGTCATTGGCCTTAAGTGCGGTGGCTCTGACGGTCTTTCGGGCATTACCGCCAACCCCACGATCGGTCGCGTGAGCGATATGCTCGTCGCCCGCGGTGGCACGTCGGTGCTCACCGAGGTCCCCGAGATGTTTGGCGCCGAGAGCATTCTGCTCGATCGCTGCGAGGACGAGCAGGTGTTTAACGCCGCCTCCGACATGCTCAACGGCTTTAAGGATTACTTTATTAGCCATGGCGAGGTCGTCTACGAGAACCCGAGCCCCGGCAACAAGGATGGCGGCATCACCACACTCGAGGACAAGAGCTGCGGCTGCGTGCAAAAGGGCGGATCTGCCCCCATCGTCGACGTGCTGCCGTACGCCGGTCAGGCTACCAAGCATGGTCTGAACATGTTGTGCGGTCCGGGCAACGACATGGTATCCACCACGGCCCTGACGGCTGCCGGCTGCCACGTGATCCTGTTCTCGACCGGCCGCGGCACGCCGTTTGGTGCGCCGGCGCCTACGCTCAAGGTGTTCACCAACCAGCGCCTGTGCGACCACAAGGCCAACTGGATGGACTTTAACGCCGGTGTGGTGGCTACGGGCGAGCGTACGCTCGATGAGGCTGCCGGCGATCTGTATCAGCTGGTGCTGGACACGGCGAGCGGCAAGCTTACCAGCGCCGAGCGTCGCGGCTGTCACGAGATCAGCATCTGGAAGGACGGAGTCTGCCTGTAGCGATGACACGTTGAGCGCGTGATTGAATAAGCTGCTGCAAAGACTGGGCGACCCCGCCGAGGACAATCTCGGCGGGGTCGTTTTTCGTTTCTCGTTGCGTTGTCGTGCACGGCTTTTTTGGGAAGGGTGCCCGGCACCTCCCTCATCTCCAGAGAACAATGAACGTTCACCTAGTTGTTGCGTGGTGCTGAATCGACTTGATAATCAAAAATGCAGGGATTTTTTCATTTTCAGGCCCGTTCAACGGCAAAAAACGACCGTTCAAGGATAATATACAAGTGAACGTTCACCTATCATAAGCAATCGCGCATAATCTAGCTAAACGTTCACCCTGAACGGCATGCAGACAGACGTCGGTATGGACTCCAATGTCTTGTTCCAAGACAATCGAGAAAAGAGAGGGAGCTCGATGACTAACAAGATCGGTAAAAAGCGCAAGATCACATTCTGGACGCGCTTGGGCTTTGGTATGGGCGGCATGCTCAACTCCGGTGCCCTGACCTTTACGCACAGCTACATGGTGCTGTTCCTGTCCACGGAGTGCGGCCTGTCCGCAGGCGAGGCTGCGCTGATCAGCTCGTTCGCCATCTATCTCAACGCCATTCTGTGCCCGCTTATGGGCTTTGTGGCCGATAACTTCTACGCTACCAAGATCGGCCGTATCTTTGGCCGCCGCCGTTTCTGGATCTTGCTGGCAATCCCGATGATGGTCGCCGAGCCGCTCATCTTTGTGGCTACGCCGTTCGGTTTCCCGTACTACTTTGTGCTGTACCTGATCTACAACGTCGCGTATACGTTCTGCACCGCCAACCTGTCGCCGCTTACCATCGAGATGACCGACGACTTCAAGGAGCGTACGTACCTCACCGGCTACAAGCACCTCTTTGGTAACGCCGCCGGCTTCCTGATGGCAGCACTCGTCGGCTTTGGCTTTGGCACCTTCGGCGAGACCAACCCGTTCAGCTACTTCATCATCGCTACGGTCAACGCTTCGGTCATGGCAATCTCGCTGCTGTGCGTGTACCTGTCCACGTGGGAGCACACCCCCGAGGAGGTGGCTCAGGAGAAGATCGAGAGCGTCGGCGAGGGTATCAAGAAGTTCTTTATCGACGTTGTCTCTACCTTCCGCAATAAGTCCTTCCGCAAGGTCCTGTATGCACAGGTCTCCACGAAGCTCGCTGCTGCCTGCTGGTCTGCCTGCCTGTCCTTCTTCATCGTCTACTGCCTGCAGATTCCTAAGTCCTATGAGTCCGTGATGGAGATGCCCGGCAAGGTCGTCGCTATCGTCTGCACCGCCATCTGGGTTGCCCTCATGGCCAAGAAGGGCTTCCACAAGTCTTGGTACCTGGCCAACGTCGGTTGCGCTGCGTGCATCATCGCCTACAACTACTTCGCCTTTGGTCAGATTAACGGCACCTCCACGGTCGCCATCGCCATGATTGCCTACCCCATCATCTTCGCCATCTGGAAGTTCTTCTACGTTGGTTTCCAGTACCTGCCCGATGTTCTGCTCAACTACATCCCCGATGTCGATGAACTCATCACCCTGCGTCGTCGCGAGGGCATCTACAGCTCCGCTCAGCAGCTCTGCCAGCAGATCGCCCAGGCTATCGCCGTCAACGCATGGGCTATTGTCCTTGCTGCCTCCGGCTTCATTCAGACCGCCGGCAACAGCGACGCCGTAACCCAGCCCGCCACCGTGCCTCTGTACATCTGCGGCTACATGCTCATCGGCTGCGCCGGCTTCTTCCTGCTCGCGGCTGTCCTTGCCCGCGGCATCAAGATCGACAAGGAGCAGTGCGACATCCTCTGCGACGAGATCAAGCGCGTCAAGGAGGGCGGCAAGATGGCCGACGTCAAGCCCGAAGTCAAGGCGCTTTGCGAGGAGCTCTCCGGCTTTAAGTACGAGGACTGCTTTGCCCACAACAATGTTGGCTTCCAGGACGGTAGCGTAACTCCCGCCGAGTAAGGCCGACATATCGTCCAAATCACAGGGCCGTGCCACCGGAACTCCGCCGGCAGGCACGGCCCTTTTTCAACAGCGTACAATTTGCCTTTAGAGCATCATTTTGAGGGAGAAACCCATGGAGACGAACGTTATCTGGCGCAACGCGCGCGCGGCGGTTATCGAGCTTGACGACGGCGGTTACTTTACCTGCGCCGATACGTGGGAGATCTTTGTCAACGACGAGCCCGCTGGTACCACGAATACGGTCGAGACCTATGTCGACGGCCTGACCCCCGGCAAGCGCAACCTGGTTCGTTTTGTTTGTGGCGAGCGTGAGCTGAGCGTAGGTGTCACCACGCCGGCTGAGCCCTTTACTATCAACGTTCGCGACTGTGGCGCCAAGGGCGATGCCGAGCACGATGACACCACCAATATCCAGGCTGCCATCATGGCTTGTCCCAAGGGCGGGCGCGTGCTGATTCCCGCTGGCAACTACCGCATCAAGTCCCTCTTCCTTAAGAGCAATATCAACATCGAGCTCGCCGAGGGCGCGGTGCTGCTGGCCCGTCACGACCGCGCGGCGCTTGCCTACATTCCGGGCACGGTCACAGGCGACGAGGGCACCGGGTATGCCGGCACCGATATGCTGCCCCTGGGCCGCTGGGAGGGCGAGAGCTTTTCGACCTATTGCTCGACCTTTACGGGTCTGAGCGTGCACGACGTGTGCATCTATGGCCGCGGCGCCATCGACGGCCAGACCGATTTTGCCGAGGATAACTGGTGGAACAAGGACTTTAAGAATATCTTCCGCCCCGAGGAGGGCCGCGAGATCGCCCGCCCGCGCATGATCTTCCTGTCCGAGTGCCAAAACGTGAGCCTTGCCGGCTTTACCGTCCGCAACAGCCCAGCATGGAACATCCATCCCGTTCTGTGCGAACACGTCGATGCCCTGTGCCTGTCCATCGAGGGTCCCAAGAACTCCCACAACACCGACGGCTTCGATCCCGAGAGCTGTGGCTTTGTTCGCATCCTGGGTTGCCAGTTCTCGGTGGGCGACGACTGCATCGCCATCAAGAGCGGCAAACTGGGCATTGAGCCCGAGCTTCGTCCCGCCACGCATGACGTGTTGATCGCTCACTGCTACATGCACGACGGTCATGGCGCCGTGGTGTTGGGGTCCGAGGCTGCCGGCGGCATCAAGGACCTCACCGTGAGCAAGTGCCTCTTTGAGCGCACCGACCGCGGCCTGCGCGTTAAGACTCGTCGCGGTCGCGGCAAGGACGCCGTCAACGAGGGCATCACCTTTGAGCACATTCGCATGGACGAGGTGCTCACGCCTTTCGTGGTCAATTCGTTCTACTTCTGCGATAAGGACGGCAAGACCGACTATGTCCAGAGCCGCGACGCGGTGCCCGTCGACGACCGTACGCCCGGCTTTGGCGCCACGACGTTCCGCGACATCGAGGCCACCAACTGCCACGCGGCCGCGGCCTATATCACGGGACTGCCCGAGAGCAAGGTGACGCGCCTGACGTTCCAGGATGTCCATGTGACCTTTGCCGCCGATGCCGAGCCCTTTGTGCCAGCCATGGCCTGTGGCGTGGAGCCGATGGTGCGCCAGGGCATCATCGCGCAGAACGTGAAAGTCCTCGACCTGCAAAATGTGGTGATCGAGGGTCAGGATGGCGATGAGCTGCAGCTCGAGAACGTCGATAAGATTGTCCGTTCCTAGCTGGAATTGATGACCGGGGCCGCATTGCCGAAAAAATCGGCTATGCGGCCCTTGTGCCGTGCGGCCGCGCTACGCATCATAACGAGAAGGTATACATGCTCAATAAAACGATTTGTGTCGGGGTCGATGGCTCGGATGCCGCGATCTCGTCCTATATTTTTGCTCCCACCGAGGATGCTTATGCCCTGGAACCCCGACCTGCAGTTTTGATTGTGCCGGGTGGGGGCTACGATCATATTTCGCCTCGCGAGGGCGAGCCGGTGGCGCTACGCTTACTTGCGATGGGGTATCAGGCTTTTGTTCTGGACTACTCGGTTGCGCCCGCCACCTATCCGCTTGCATTGCAAGAACTTGCGCGGGCGGTCGATACCGTGCGAAGTCATGCGACGGAGTTGTGCGTCGATCCCAATCGAATTACGGTCATGGGTTTTTCGGCGGGTGGACACCTGGTTGGCTTGCTCGGGGCGCTTTGGGACAAACCTTGGCTTGCAGAGTCGATCGCGACATCGCCTGAGTCGATTCGGCCTGACGCACTTTGCTTGTGCTATCCGGTCGTAAGCTCGGGGACCTATGCTCATCGTGGTTCGTTTGAACACCTAACGGGTGCCGATGACGCTTTGGCTCAAAAGTTGTCAATCGAGAATATGGTGGGCGAGGGCTTCCCTCGTACGTTCTTGTGGCATACCGCCGATGATGCATCGGTGTCAGTTCAAAATAGCCTCCTTCTTGCGCAGGCTCTTGCCGACCACGGGATTGGCTTTAGCCTACATGTCTTTCCGCATGGAAAGCATGGGGCATCGCTCGCTTCGGCCTTAACGGCATTTAAGGGCTGCGCCGAGCATATTCAGCCACAGGTTCAGGGCTGGCCTGAGCAGTTCGCTGCCTGGGAGCGTGATGGACGATGAGCGAAAGCATCTATACACTGCGCGTTTCGAGGGCTGCGGCAGGAGCATATCCAACGATTTCCGATGCCTTGGCGGCAGCCGATCAACTCTATCCGGATGCCGAGCAACCGGTGACAATCCATATCGAGCCGGGTGAGTACCGCGAACGGGTCGAGATTCATCGACCGTATGTGACGCTGGTGGGCGAGACGGCTGACAGCGTGCGTATCGTGGGCAGTCTGGGCGCCAAGATGCCCTCGGGGGACGGATCGGGCATTGACGGAAAGCTCGGCACCTTTAGGACCTATACCGTTTTGGTCGATGCCGACGACGTGCGGCTCGAGAACCTCACAATCGTCAACGATGCCGGCGACGGTCGCGAGGTGGGGCAGGCGATTGCCCTGTACGCCGACGGCGACCGTTTGGTGGTCGACGCCTGTTGCATTACGGGGCGCCAGGACACGCTGTTTTTGGGCCCGTTGCCCCCGCGCGAAGTCAAACCGGGCGGATTCATTGGGCCCAAGCAGTTTGCGCCGCGTCGGGTGGGCCGTCAGTATTTTCGACGCTGCCGGATTGAGGGCGACGTCGACTTTATCTTTGGCGGCGCGTGTGCCTATTTTGAGGGGTGCGAGATCCGCTCGCTCAACCGCAATATGGACGTGAACGGTTACGTGACGGCGGCATCGACGCCCGAGGGAGAGCCATATGGCTTCGTGTTCCACGGCTGCTCGTTTACAGCCGCGCAAGACGTGGCACCGGATTCGGTCTATTTGGGTCGTCCTTGGCGTGAGTGGGCCCAGACCGTGCTGATCGATTGCTGGCTGGGACAGCATATCAAGCGCGAAGGTTGGTGGGATTGGGCTAAGCCGGCGGCGCACGAGAGGGCGCACTACGCTGGTGCAAGCCTACATGGCCCGGCGAGTGATGCCGAAAACTGGGTGCCATGGGCGCACGAGCTCGATGCGACAGCCACTACCCGATACGCCCGCGAACAGGTGCTTTCCGGTGCGGACGGCTGGGACCCCGAAGGTGGCCCGGGCGACGCTGCGGAGACCGACAGTCTTTCCGATAACGGTCGCACGGTGCATATCGACACCTATTACGAAGACGAACTGGCGTTTCGTGAGCGCCTTAAGCGTGAGGGCCGCTCCGCCGCATTTAAGGGCACGACGCCCGAAGACTTTGAGGCATGGCAGATTGCGACGAGGGTTCGGCTGTTTGACCTGTTGGGCCTATCGATTATGGATCGCGTGTCGATTGAGGCGCGCGAGCTCGATCGGGTGCAGATTGCCGGCGGTATCGTGCGCACCCATGCGATGCTGCAGGTGGAGCGCGACGTTTGGATGCCGTTCTACCTGCTCGAGCCGCAGTCGCCTAAGCTCGATGCGCGCGGCCGCAAGTGTTGCTATGTCTGCCCGCATGGCCATCAGGGAGCAGGCGCCGCAAGTGTTGCGGGCGTGACGGGCGTGCCGGCGGTCGATGATGCTGTGCGTAAGTTCAATTACGACTACGGTCTACGTTTGGCGCGTATGGGTTACGTGACCGTCTGCCCCGACGCACGCGGTTGGGGATACCGTCGTGACTGGAAGGGCCAGGGCGATGACGAGAACAGCTTTCTGCGCGGCACGTGCCTAAACCAGGCGCGCATGGCCGAGCCGCTGGGACTTACCGTTGCGGGCCTCAACGCCTGGGATAACATGCGTCTGATCGATTACCTAGAGGCGCGCGGCGACATTGCCATGGACGACCTGGGCTGTTTTGGCTTTTCGGGCGGCGGATACATGACGCTGTATCTGGCGGCGCTCGACCCACGTGTATGCAAGGCGTTTGTCTCGGGCTACCTGTACGGTGTCGATGATTCGCTGCTGCATCTCAACGGCAATTGCAGCTGCAACTACACACCCGGACTTTGGCGCTTGCTCGACATGGGCGATATTGCCTCGCTTATTGCGCCGCGCCCGTTGTTAGTGCAGAGCTGCGAAGAAGATCATCTGAACGGTTCGCGCGGGCTGAAAAATGTCGATGAACAGCTCAAGATCGTGCGCGATGCCTACAAGTTGCTGGGCCGCAGAGATGCTCTGAGGCACGAGGTGTGTCCGGGTGGACACCATCTGGGAGTGACACATCTTGTCGAGGATATCGAATGGCTCGATTCGCACGTTGCGAAATGCGACCGTGCTTAGCCCCTCGGCATGTTGCAAATAAACGGTACGTACCTGTATGGCCGCCAATGGGCGGATGAGGAGAAGATTATGGAAACGAAGAACTTGAGTGAATCGACCATTTGCTGCTTTGGCGACTCAACGACCTGGGGCGACAACGGCTGCGGTGGGGGAGGCAACGACATCTCGTGGACTTCGCATCTGGGCGCGTTGCTGGGAGGTGCAGTCGTCGAGAACTTTGGCATCAAGGGTTCGCGTATCGCCATCAAGGCCGACCGTACCGATTCATTTGTCGAGCGCTTGGACGGCATCGACGATGCGGCCGATGTCTATGTTGTCTTTGGCGGCGTTAACGACTTTAGCCGCAACGTGCCGCTTGGCGAGTTGGGCAGCACCGATGTGCATGAGTTCTATGGTGCGGTCGACTATCTGATCCGAACCATCACGGCGCGCTCACCTCAGGCAAAGCTCGTGTTTATGACGCCATGCAAGACGAGTGGTAAGCACGAGAAGGATATCCCGGCAAGCGATGAGGCGAACCATTTGGGTCTGACGCAAGACGCCTACGTGCGAGCGATGCTGGAGGTCTGTGACCGTTACTCCGTTCCGGTGATTGACCTGTATGCGCAAAGCGGCATCAGCCCGTTTTTGCCGGAGCACCGCGAACTCTATATGCCGGACGGTCTGCATTACAGCCCGGCTGGCTATGAGCGCCTGGCGCATCGCATCGCCGCGGGCTTAGCCACCGTTTGCCGTTAAAAGTCTGCCGTTCGCGGGGAATATAGGGTTAACGTTCACCCTATATTCCCCGTTCGCGTTACACTAGGGTTAACGTTCACCTATCATTAACGTCAGAGGGGACAGCAATGGGTTGCAATCAAATCCTGGACCGTTATATCGAGCAGTTGATCGAAACCTCTACGCCGCAGGCGCCGGCTTGGAATATCGAAAAGCTCCGTGCCGGTAAGGAGAACACCTGGAACTATATCGACGGCTGCATGATCAAGGCGCTCATCGAGCTGTACGAGATCACGGGTGAGCAGCGCTACCTGACGTTCGCCGATGACTACATCGATTTCTTTGTCCAGGACGACGGTACCATCAAACATTACAACCCCGAGGAGTACAACCTCGATAACGTTAATGCGGGCAAGACCCTCTACAAGCTCTATGACCTGGTGGGCAAGCCCAAGTATCGTGCGGCCATGGATACCATCTATCGTCAGCTCGAAACCCAGCCGCGTACCAAAGAGGGCGTGTTTTGGCACAAGGCCGTCTACCCCAACCAGATCTGGCTCGACGGCATGTATATGGCGCAGCCGTTCTACATGCAGTACGAGCTGAGTTTCCACAACCGTCGTGCCTGCTCAGATAGCTTCCATATGTTCCAGGTCGTGCACGACCTGATGCGCAACCCCCTCAATGGTCTGTACTATCACGCTTACGACGCGAGCCGCAAGCAGTTCTGGTGCGACCCGGTCACCGGCCTTTCGGCTAACTTCTGGCTGCGCGCCGAGGGCTGGTTTGCCATGGCGCTCATCGACACGTGGGAGCTTATGCCGCCTTCGATGTCGGCCGAGAAGGACGAGATCCGCAAGATGTTCCACGACCTGATTGACGCCATGCTGCCGTATCAAGACGAGAAGACCGGCATGTGGCATCAGGTCATCAACCTGCCCAATATCGCCCCCAACTACCTGGAGGAGTCGGGCAGCGCGATCTTTGCCAACGCCATCATGAAGGGCGTGCGTCTGGGCGTGTTGGGTGAGCGCTACTATCAGTACGGCCGTCGCGCCTTCGACGGCATCTGCGAGACCTGCCTTTCCGAGCACGATGGCCAGCTGGCGCTCGACAACATCTGCCTGGTTGCGGGCCTGGGCAACACCGCGCACCGCGAGGGCACGTTTGATTACTACATGAGCGAGCCCGTGGTCAAAAATGATGCAAAGGGTGTGGCGCCGCTGGTGCTTGCCTATATCGAGACCATGCATCACGACAAGCTGGCCGGTAAGCGCGATCCGCTCGCCCCCTCGGGCGTGTGCTCCATCGAGGACCCGTTTGGCGGATACACTCCGGGCATCAATGCCCGTAAGGGGTGTGAATAGCATGGAGGCCATTACTCCGGGCGTACGTTTACACGACCTTCCGCAGGGGACCGTCGAGGAACGCATTCGCATGGCGGGAGAGCTGGGCTTTTCGTGCATTCAGCTGCCGAGCAAGGTGCTCTACGCATCGATGGGGATCGATCGAGGCGGCCTGACCCGCGAGCTTGCCGACCATTTGCGTGCGGTACTCGACGAGGCGGGCGTTTCGGTCGCCGTGCTCGGCTGCTATAAGAATTTGGCGACGCCCGATCGCCAACAGCTCATGGATAACTTTGCCGAGTACGAGGCATGCTTGAACTTTGCCCAGATGCTCGGCGGATGCCCGGTTGGCACCGAGACCGGTCGCCCCAATGCGCAGAACCGCGTTGCTGATGACCGCATGACCGATGAGGCGCTTGAGGCTTTTATGGACGGACTCGCACGCGTCTGCGAGCGCGCCGAGGCCGTGGGCGGGCAAATACTGATCGAGCCTGGCTGGAACGAGACGGTCAACACGCCGGATCGCTGCCGCGAGGTGCTGGAGCGCGTCTCGAGCCCGTCGCTCGGCGTGATCTATGACCCGGTGTCGCTGCTGCACCTCAGCGTCGTTGACGAGGCGCGGGAAATCACAGCGCGCATGCTCTACTTATGCGGCAGTAAGATTCGCGTGCTGCACGCCAAGGATTTTGAGGTCGTTGATAACGAGGACGAAGCCGGTTGGTGCGACGGTACGGGTTCACGCCTAGTGTGCCACGGCGTGGGCGAGACGGGCCGCTATGACTTTGAGCCCGTGGTTGCCTGGGCGGCTGCCGCCTGCCCTGGGATTCCCTGCGTGGTCGAGAACAGTGTGCCGTCGACGGCGGCTGACTGCCTAGCGACACTCGAGCACATGTCCGCTCGCTGCGGGGCTTCGCATTGCGAGTTATAGCATTGGCTTTTGCCGTGTCGGCAGATTGAGATTACCTGTATGGGGGCGGCGGTGAAGGGTCTTTATCGTCGCCCCATTGGATTGCATTAAAAAGGGGAGTTGCGTGGCTATCCACATTGTCGAAGAGGCAAATCGTTGCCTAGGTTGTAAAAGGGCGTTCTGTCAGATTAAGGGCTGCCCAGTTCAGACGTCTATTCCGCAGGTCATTGACCTGTTCAAACAGCGTCGTCTAGAAGAGGCGGGCGAGCTACTGTTCCAGAACAATCCCATGAGCGCGGTCTGCTCCATGGTGTGCAATCATTCGGGCCAGTGCGAGGGCGCTTGCATCCAGGGCCGCAAGGGCGCGCCGGTGCATTTCTCGAGCATCGAGAACTATATCTCCACGGCATATTTGGATCGTAAGGAGTGGAAGCCCGCACCGTCGTGCGGTAAACAGATTGCCGTGGTCGGTTCCGGTCCCGCTGGTATTACCGTGGCTATCAAGATGGCCCAGCTGGGCTGTGCCGTCACGGTATTTGAGCAGCGCCCCGAGATTGGTGGTGTGCTGGAGTACGGTATCCCCGAGTTCCGCCTGCCCCGTGCGCTCGTGCAAAAGTATCGCCACGTGATGTGCTCGCTTGGCGTGCGCGTGCGCCCCTCGACCACCATCGGTGGCGCGCTGCATATCGACGACCTGCTGCGCGACGGCTACGATGCGGTCTTTGTCGGTACTGGTACCTGGCGAGCTCGAAAGCTGGGTATTCCCGGCGAGTCGCGCGGCAACGTGCTGTTTGGTATCGATTATCTGGTCGATCCCACGAGCGTGGCAATCGGGCAGAACGTGGCGGTTATCGGCGCCGGCAATGTGGCCATGGATGTTGCCCGCACGGCCCTGCGCTCGGGTGCCCGCAAGGTCACTGTGTATGCCCGATCGCGCCATATATCTGCCATCGATGACGAGGTGGAGCTGACCGAGCTTGACGGTGCCGAGATTGTGCGCGGCAAGGCGATCTGCGCCATCGATGATAACGGTCCGGTGTTCGAGACGGCTATCTTTGACGAGGAGAATAACGTGGTGGGCTACGAGGAAGAGCTCGACCATGTGTCTGCCGACACGGTTGTGATTGCGGCGTCTCAGGTGCCCAAGGACAAGCTTGTGCTTACAACTGGCGGTCTGGAGACCGACCATCGCGGCCTGCTTTCGGTCGACGAGCACGGCATGACCACCGTGCCTGGCGTCTTTGCCGCCGGTGACGTGGTCAACGGCCCGCTCACCGTGGTCCACGCCGTGGCTGGCGCCAAGCTCGCCGTCGAAGGCATGACTACCTATCTGGGCCTCTAACTCCATCCCGCCCATCAGTTGCGGTGAAATACGGACTGTTTTGGCCGTCAAAGGCCTTATCTACTCCGTATTCCACCGCAACTTTTTTGTGAGGGTCGGGATTGAAGGTGGGGAGTGCGAGCGAGTGCGAATACGGCGGTTGCTGATACAATAGGTATGTCTGCAAGTGCCGCCGAGCGGCTTAAACGAAAGGAAGCCTGTATGGAGTCATCCGCCTACCCGATGCTCTTTAGCCCGATCAAGGTCGGTACGACCGAGGTCAAGAACCGCGTCTTTATGCCGCCGGTGTCCACCAACCTGGCCGATCATGGATATGTGACCGACGATTTGGTCGACCACTACCGTGCCCGTGCCAAGGGCGGCGTTGGCCTGATCATCACCGAGGTCGTGACGGTCGAGCCCACCTATACCTATCTGCCGGGTGACATGTGCTGCTACGACGACACGTTTATCCCTGGCTGGGAAAAGCTCGCCGCCGCCGTGCATGAGTATGGCTGCAAGATCATGCCGCAGCTCTTCCACCCCGCCTACATGGCCTTTAACATTCCGGGCACGCCGCGCCTGATCGCTCCGTCCTTTGTGGGCCCGTCCTATGCCCGCGAGGCGCCGCGTCCCATTACGGTGGATGAGATCCACGAGCTCACGCATCAGTTCGGTGACGCTGCCGTGCGTATGCTGAAGGCCGGTGTCGATGGCGTCGAGGTCCATGCGGCACACGCTCACGGCATGCTTGGCGGCTTTTTGACCCCGCTCTATAACAAGCGTACCGATGAGTACGGCGGCTCGCTCGACGCCCGTATGCGCTTCTTGCTCGAGGTCATCGCCGAGATTCGCGAGCGCTGCGGCAAGGACTTTATCATCGACGTCCGTATCTCGGGCGACGAGTACACCGATGGCGGCCTGACCCTCAACGACATGATCTACGTTTCGCGTCGCCTGGAGAAGGCCGGCGTCGACATGATTCATGTGTCGGGTGGTACCACCATCAAGCGCGGCTCCGCAATTCCCGCCGCCGGTACTCAGCAGGCCTCGCACGCCGCCTGCTCGCGCGAGATCAAAAAGCACGTCAACATTCCTGTCGCCACGGTCGGCCGCATTAACGAGGCCTGGATCGCCGAGGAGCTGATCGAGGACGGCGCTGCCGACATCTGCATGATGGGCCGCGCCAATCTGTGCGATGCCGAGTTCTGCAACAAGGCCGCTGCCGGCAACGCCGACGACATCCGCCCCTGCATTGGCTGCCTGCGCTGCTTGAACGGCATCATGTTTGGCAAGCGCATCTCCTGCACCGTCAACCCGGACGTGGAGCGCGACGAGGCCGGCTACGAGCCTGCGGCCGAGGCCAAGAACGTACTGGTTGTGGGCGCCGGTCCCGCGGGCATGGAGGCAGCCTACATTGCCGCCAAGCGCGGCCACAACGTGGTGCTCGTGGATAAGCAGGACGAGCCGGGCGGCGAGATGCGTATCGCGGCCGTTCCGCCGGCAAAGCAGGAACTCACCCGCGTGATCAAGTATCAGTACCGTCGCCTGGCCGAGGCCGGCGTGAAGTGCGTCTTTGGCACCGAGCTTACTGCCGAGGACATTCAGCGTGACTACGCCGGCTACGAGGTTGTCCTGGCTTATGGCGCCGAGCCCATCGCTCCGGCCTTCATGCAGGGCTTTAAGCAGGTTATGACGGCTGACGACCTGCTGGGCGGCAAGGCTTTCCCGGGCAAGAAGATCGTCATCGTGGGCGGCGGCACCGTCGGTTGCGAGACGGCCGACTACCTGGCCCCGCTGGTCAACGACCTGTCGCCGGCCAATCGCGATGTCACCGTCATCGAGATGACCAAGACGCTCGCCGCCAACGAGGGCGGTGCCGGCCGCGCGGTGCTCATCACGCGCATGCTCTCCAAGGGCGTTCACGTGCTGACCGAGGCCAAGGTGACCGAGATTACCGAGGACACCATCAGCTACGAAAAGGACGGCGAGGTCCACACCATCGCCGATGCCGATACGCTGGTGCTTGCCATGGGTTATCGTCCCAATACCAAGCTGGCCGATGACCTTGCCGCTGCCGGCGTTGCCACCCACGTGCTGGGCGATGCCCAGAAGTGTGGCAACATCCGCGACGCCATCGGCGATGGCTATAAGGTTGCCTGCGAGCTCTAGTCAACCCCTTGGTGCATGGGGCTGACCCCGCGGCACCGGTCGATAGATAGCAAAAAGCGGCGGCCGTCCCGT